>CAZHRU010000017.1:0-39863 GCA_964535015.1 uncultured Verrucomicrobiota bacterium
CGCACCTTGGAGGAGCCTCTACTCCCCAAAAGGGCTTAGAGGGTATTCAGAAGTCGCGAAGGTCGCGAAGGGGGTATGGTTACTTCCCGAGGGCGGTGTCGAGGGCGATCAGCGTGTAGGCGGTGACCAGAACGGGGTCGTTCTCGAGCCAGCGGTTGTTGGCATTCAACCAGTATCCTTCACCCGAGCCATCCTTCTCAACCTTCTGGAGGCTGATCAGTTTGGCCAACATGGCGGAGCGCCAGGCGAGGGGTTTGTCGGCACCCTTCGCCGGGACGGTTTCGCGGCCGACGGTGGCCAGAGACTTGGCCATGATGTTGTAGAAGTAGTAGAGTCCCTGCGGTCCCATGCCGGGATTCTCGTCGAGAGACCAGTGGTTGGCGGCCCAGTCAAAGGCGGCTCGGACGCGGGGGTCGTTACGGGAGACGTCGGCATAGATCAGGCTGAGCAGGCCGGCATAGGTCATACTGCCGTAGGAACGCAAGACCACGATGCCAGCCGCGTTGGTTGTGGTGCCGGCCTTGCTTTCGTCCGGCCGGTAGGCGAACCCGCCGGCATTCTCGGCGCCGCTTGATTCGGTGTTCTGGACCCGGCCCAGATACTGGGTGGCGGCGGCCCAGTTGATGTCCACGCGCTTTTCGCCGGCGGGGCGCAGGTCCTCGACGCCCTGGGTCAGGCGCATGGCCTCGTAGGCGATCACCGAATCGCTGAGGTCGGCGTACTGGCGGCCGCCGGCCTTGTCGTAACCGAAACCACCCTTGTAGATATCGTCGCCCTCCAGGTGCTGGGCCGACGCCATGAAGCGGCGGGCCTTTTGGACCACGGGAACGAGGGCGGGGTCGCCGGTCATGTGCAGGGCGGTCATGCACAGGGCGGTATTGTAGTTCACCAGGCCGCCGCCTGGTCCGTCGCTTTTCTGGTAGATGCTGCCATCGGTTTGGACACTCTTGAGGATAAACTGGACGGCGTTGGAAACCACGCGGGTCCTATCGGGATGATCGCTGATGGCGAACGCCCATAGCGGGAGGGCCGTCAGGGCCGGGAGGCCTGGCATGGACCATGAACCGTCGGCCTTTTGGTGTTTGGCCAGCCAGGTGAGGCCGCGTTGCTGGACCAGGCGGGCTTCGTTCAGCAGGGAGATATCAATCTGTCCTGAGAGGGTCTGGCTGGAATTTAAGGTGGTATCCGGTGATGCTGGTGGCGTTATGGCGGGAGCCGCAAAGCAACAGAGGGTTGATCCCGCCAGGAGGGTTGAGGTGAGGAGTGTAAATGTCAGTGTCTTCATGGGGCAACGTATCCTTCCTTGTTTCACGGTATCCCAACAGGGGGCGCAACGCAACCTTGCGTTTTCCGGCGCATGCTGTATTTTTCGGCTTCCAATTCAGATAAACGGAACCAATGGCGGAAAAGTTCACTGGAATCGATCGGCCCATGAACGAGCCAAACGAAACCCCGACGAGAGATGACCCCGATGGGGTGCTGATGATGGATGTCGCCAATGGGGCGCAGGAAGCGTTTGTCGCCCTTATTCACAAGCATCAGGGGCCTCTGGTGAACTTTTTCAGGCGCATGGGCGCTTATCAGGATGGAGAGGATCTGGCCCAGGAGACCTTTATCCGGTTGTATAAGGCCAGAGTAAGGTATAAGCCAGCGGCGAAATTCACGACGTTTCTCTATGTGATTGCCCGGCACGTGCTGGCCGATCATGGGCGGAAGTGGTTCCAGCGCGAGCGGTTGCGGATTGGTTTGTTGCGGGAACGGCCGCCGGCGGGCGAGGCGACGCGGTTGGCAGGCGGGCGAATGGATGTGGAGGCGGCGCTGGGGTCGCTATCGGACAAGTTGCGGAGTGTGGTGGTGCTGGGCATCTATCAGGGGTTGCGATATGAGGAAATCGCGAGGGTGCTGGAGATTCCGGAGGGGACAGTGAAGTCGCGGATGAATCTGGCGATCAAGGCGTTAAGGGAGTACATGCATGAAGAAGCATGAGTGTCGGCATTCCCGGGATGTGGCGGCCTTTGTTGGGGGCGAACTGCCGCCATCGTCATGCCGTGAGTTTGAGGGTCATTTGGCCGGATGCGATTCCTGTCGGTTGGCGGTGGACGAGGTGCGGCGGGTGGTGTCGTTGTTGAAGGCGGTGCCGGAGTATCCTGTGACGAGTGATCTTGTTCCGGGAGTGCTGGCGGGGGTTGGTGCGCCGCGACGGGGTTGGGATAGCGGATGGTGGCGGGGGGTTGCCGCTGCCGCTGGACTGGCGGTCTTGGTGGGGTGGTGGTGGTGGGTGCATCATGCCGGGGGTGCCGGGCGTTTCCCGCCGGTGGAAGGTGTTGGTCTTGCCAATCCGACTGAAGCGGCAACCGAATGGCTGTGTGCCACGCAGGAGGCGGATGGTTCCTGGAGTACGGAGCGGTGGGGTGGGCGCCCCCAGTTCGAGGTGGCGCTGACGGGTTTGGCGTTGATGGCCCTGTTGGAGGCGGAGCATCCCACGGACCGGACACGGGATGCGGCTAGGCGGGCGACGGACTATCTGGTGGGCCGGCAGGATGCGGCGGGCCGATTGGGGCCGGTTTTTGACGGAGAACCCTACAACCAGGGCATTGCCACACTGGCTCTTGCACGTGCGTTCCAGTTGCGGCCGGCGGAATCGCTGCGCGGAGTATTGGACTTGGCGGTGCGACGGATTGAGGAGCGGCAACGCGGGGACGGGGGATGGGGGTATGAGAAATCCGCTGATGAGTCTTCCAATCTATCGATTAGTCTGTGGCAGATTGAGGCGTTGCGTCTGGCCGCGAGTCTGGGATGGACGTCTGCTGGAGTGAGCGTGGGGCGCGGGTTGAAGTGGATGACCCGGATAGTCGCGGACAACGGCGTGTTTGGATATCGGCGGAAAGGCGATTTTCCGGAAGGCAACCAGACGTTGACCGCCATGGGTGCCGTGAGTTTGTTTGATGGTGCTCATGCGGAACTGTTGAGCCCCGAACGCGCACGTGCGGTCCAGATGCAGGTGCGCAAGTTGGCGGCCACCGGCGGTCCGGACATGGACTACTACCGCCTGTATTTTCTGGCGGCGGCGTTACGCAAGATGAGCGAGGAATCGACGTCCGGAAATCTGGCGTCCATTCGCCGGGATCTGGTTGCGCGGCAGGTTGATGCCGGGGCTGAACGTGGCAGTTGGCCGGCGGATGACCGATGGAGTTCGGCTGGTGGGCGGGTTTACGCCACGGCGTTGGCCGCGTTGTCCCTGAAGTTAAATTAGAAGTGCCCCACTGAACCTTTTCCTGCCCATCCCCGCTTACCGTATTTGTGACAGGCATTATAAACTGATAACGGGAGCGACGGGATGAAAGCATCAATGATTTGGAGTGTTGTGGCGGTGGGTTTATTTTCGTGTGAACTGATGGCGGAAACCAATGGCATCGGCAAGTCGGCGGCCGACATTGTGGTGACGGGAGTACGGGTAGGGAAGGAGATTCAGTCGGTTCCGAGCATCGTCTACCGGCTGGATGCAAATCGCAAGAATAGTGAGGAAGGGTTACGTTCCACACCGGATATGATGAAGGGCGTTCCTTCGGCGATGGTGCAGAAGACAGCGTATGGGCAGGGTTCGCCTTATCTGCGGGGGCTGACAGGATTTCGCAACCTGTTGGTGGTGGAAGGTATCCGGTTGAATAATTCAGTATTCCGGGACGGTCCGAACCAGTACTGGAATACGGTGGACCCGATGTCGGTCAGCCGGTGTGAGTTGGCCATGGGGTCGGCATCGGTGTTGTATGGCAGCGATGCGATCGGCGGCACCTTGAATATTTTGACGGTGGCTCCGCCGGAGTATGCGGGGGCGCCAACCTGGCAACGGCGGTTGTACTATCGCGGAGCGACGGCGGAAGGATCCCAAATGGGGCGGGTTCAGGTTGGCGGCAGCCCCACGGCGCAGTTCGGGTTTGTCGGGGGGGTCTCTATCAAGGATTTCGGTGATCTGAAGGGCGGGCGCCGCGTCGGCACGCAGAAACATACGGGTTACACGGAGCAGGATTTTGATTTCCGCGCCGACTGGCGCGGAGATGATGATTCTGTGATCACCTTGGGGCATCAGACGGTGGATCAGGATGACGTTTGGCGCACGCATAAGACGATATACGGCATTGACTGGGAGGGGTTGAAGGCTGGCGACGATAAGGTGCATCGTTACGACCAGCAACGCGATCTTACCTATTTCAAGGGACGCCATGAAGATTTGAACGGTGTTGTGGATGGTATGGAGTGGACGGTGTCGCGGCAGACGCAAGGCGAGGATCTGTACCGGGTCCTGACGGATGACCAAAGCGTCCGGCAGGGATTTGATGTGATGACGTTGGGGGCCAGTTTGCAGTTGGAATCGGGTTCGCCGGCGGGCAAGTGGGTGTATGGGGCGGAGTATTATCGTGACGGGGTGGATTCGTATTCGCGCAAATATGCGGCGGATGGAACGATGAAGAAAAAAGAAATACAAGGACCGGTGGCCGATAATGCCGTGTATGACTCACTGGGAGTGTTTGCTGAGGACACGATGACCCTGTGGGATGGCGGACTGGACTTGGTGCCGGGTGTGCGTTATGCCTATTCGCGCGTCGATGCCGACCGGGTCAAGGATGTGTTGACCGGCAAACGGGTGACGATGGACGATGAGTGGAATGCGGTGGTCGGTTCGCTGAGAGTGCTGTATCCATTGACGGTGGACCGGCGGCATGTGGCGTTTGCCGGGGTGGCCCAGGGGTTTCGTGCGCCGAACCTCTCGGATTTGACACGGATGGATTCGGCCCGCAGCAACGAGATTGAAACCCCGGCGCCGGGACTCGAGCCCGAGCACTATATCGAATATGAGGCCGGGGTGAAATCGCGGTTTGACCGGCTAACGGCGCAGGTCTGCTACTACCGAACGCTGATTGACGGAATGATCGTCCGGACGCCGACGGGGCGGGTTATCGAAGCGGCTGACGAAGTGACCAAGAAGAACTCTGGCGACGGGTATATCCAGGGGGTTGAACTTTCCGCTCGATATGTGGTTACGTCGAATTGGTCGACGTGGTTCAGCGGAACGCTCATGGAAGGCGAAGTGGATGCATATCCGAGTTCCGAGGCGGTGCGGGACCGTGATTCCATTAGCCGGCTGATGCCGCCGACACTACAGGCGGGGTTACGCTGGCAGACAGCGGCTGACGGGTATTGGTGCGAACTGGTGGGTGATGCGGCAGCCAAGGCGGATACCCTGTCGGCAGATGATAGACGGGACCTGCAACGGATTCCACCCGGGGGGACAGCGGGTTATGCGGTGTTCCATGTGAGGAGCGGTGTCACCCTGGTTGGCGGAGTGGCCCTCAGTCTGGCGATGGAGAATGTGATGGACGAGGATTACCGAATTCACGGTTCCGGGGTAAATGAACCTGGCCGGAATGTGATCCTGACGGCGTCCTGCGGATTTTGATGCAGGGTTGATTATGCCAGCGCGGCTGACAACATTGCGATTGATGCCAAGCGGCGGAGGGTTTTCAGGTTAGAAGTGAAAACTGAGGTTGGCGCCGATGGTGCCGGCGTCAAACTTCTGGTATTCGAAGCGCAGGGCCACGTTTTCGCTGGGATTGAACTGGATGCCGCCGACAAAGCCGGTGGCCTTGTCCTCGGTCATGTCCACGTTGTAACCGGTGTCAGAGGTGGCGGTGATTGCCGAGTAGGCTGGACCGGCGAAGACGGAAATCCTGTCAATGAATCCACCGCGTTCGGGGTGGACGATGACACTCAAGGTCAGGGAGCCGAATAGTTCGAGCCAGGAGAGGTCGCCGTTCATGCCTTCGGAGGTCGAGCCGATGCCGCGGAAGTCGGTGTCAATGCCAATCCAGTAGGCGTTGTCATCGAACACGGGATCCATCACCATGTAGTCCATGAGGCGGAGTTGGATGCCGCCCATCCATTCGAATCCCGAGTCGCGGTTATCGCCGTCGATGCTCAGGTCGCTTTCGCCGACGCCGCCGAGGATGGTTAACCAAGGGGTCAAGTCGAGGCCGAGGTAGGCGATCTTGTGGCTGATTTCCCAGTTGTAGATGCGATTGCCGTCGTCCTGCATGCCGCGTTCCTGATTGGCGATGTAGGCGCCGAGGCTGAGGATGCGGGGGCCGCCGTCGTGAACGGTGTCATAGGGGGCGGTGCTGTCGCCGTTGAAGAGGGAGCCTTGCTCGAGGGAATAACCGCTCATGGCGGAGGCGGAAATGGAGACCAAAGAGGCCAGCATCCACGATAAGACAAGGGAGTAGGTTTTCATGGGGTGCATACTAGACAGGGAGGTCAGGAGTTTCAAGTGGTTTTTGTTTGAAGAGAGAAAAAAAGAGCTAGATTACAAAACGCGATGTGCTACCTTGCTCGTGCTTTGCAAAGGACGAGACGATGAATTTGAAGAAACTCCTGTCGGAAGACACGATTATTTTTGAGTTAAAAGGGAACACCAAGGAGGAGATTATCCAGGAAATGGTGGATCTTCTGGTGGTTCGGGGGCGGATCAAGGACCGGGATGCCGCTTTGAAGGCGGTCTTGGAGCGTGAGCAGAAGATGTCGACCGGAATGCAGCACGGGATAGCCATCCCGCACGGCAAGACGGACTCGGTGGATAAACTGGTCACCGCCATGGCATTTAAGAAAGAGGGGGTTGATTTCGGATCGATGGACGGGAAGCCTTCCACGATCTTCGTCATGACGCTTTCCTCGGCGAGCCGCACGGGGCCCCACATCCAGTTTCTTTCCGAGATCAGTCAGGTGCTGAATGATGCGGAGAGACGGGAACGATTACTGAAGACGCAGAACGCCGCCGAAGTGCTGGAGGTATTGACCACTTGAGGTGAGTGGTTGACACACGACGGTTTGTTTTGCCAACATGGACGGCCATTATGGGACAGCAACTAAGAGCAAGAGTGAAGCGCAAACGCCGGGAACGGCAGATTACGCGTAAGAAGGATGCCGCGAAGGAAGCCGCTAAGAAAGCGGCAAAGAAGTAACTCGCCGGTAGTGATCTTGCCGCCGCCGTCAGCGGCGGCCTCGTCATTATTTGGTGTATTCTTTTCAGGGCGCGATGGCCGAGTGGTCAGGCAGAGGTCTGCAAAACCTTCCACACCGGTTCGATTCCGGTTCGCGCCTCCACCTATAAAACCCAATAGAATCAGGCTTTTCCTTAATGTTTTGGCCTGTTTTTCGATCCATGCCCGTTTTGCCAATAAATGCCAATAAATGCCCTTGAATACCCTTCAACCCGTTACAAACCCGTTACATAATCGGAATAGGAAAACCTGAACATTCCGCCGGGGCGGGGTATAGCGTGGCCTGTTGGGTCATTTTGTAACGGGTTTGTAACGTGTCCGCCGCGCCTTCGATTGTCGGGAAACGAAAAACATTCCTGTTTTTTGCCTCTAGGCGGCGTCATTGGCATGGGGCATCCCTGCATACGTCCCGATTGCCGTTCGTGGCGTGGTGAGGTGCTAGGGTGCCATCCTTGCAAAGTAGCATCATCGCCACACAATCAGAAAAACCCGATCACGTCCGGGCAAGGGTAAGGTGGGGGTCTGGCATCAAAAGGAAAACCCGCCCCATGTAAGTGAGCATGAAGCGGGAAACGAAGCCAGCGAGACAAACTGTTACGTTTTTTGAGGACCGTAAAACTCCTCCTCCGTGAGGTGCCGGTACTTTATCGTTCCGTTATGGTTGAATCCGCGAATTGCCGTAAAGTTATGATCCTCACTGCGACACCCCGACAGATAGGCGCGCCACTTTGATAAATCCGGCGTACGGGGTGCCCGTCCGCGTGTACGGTGTTGCCATACTCGTTGGCGGCTAATGCCTAGGCGGTCTGCAAGGCCGGTCCATGATAGTTTTTTCGTTGCCATAGTCGTAAATCCTCTGGTGCAAAAGTCACGCGCGTGAAGAAACCGGGCTTCCGGTACCTAGTCTGGGTAGGTCGGCACGGATAGGACCCAAGCCCTAGGGGGGGGTGCCCTTGCCCTTCACCCCCGCGCCGCATTACTTCAGGCAACCGCCGCCTTTATTGCCCTTTCAATTTTTGGGATATGCGCATCCGCATAAACTACCCTTGAGTAAATTGAACCATTTGTTTTCGCTCGGTATTGCGGCGGTGTAACACCAGCCTGCCGCGCAACCGCTTCGAGTTTTTCAATGTGCGCTTCAACCGCTTCCAACCGCCCTACGATAGTGCCGCACTCACTCGCCTGATATGTTGGGAGTTCGATCTTCGGCTTTGCAACCGCAACCGGCTTGGATTCTGTAGCCTGCAAAACTTGCGCCTTGAACGGTGCCGGTGCTGGCCTTGCTTCCGGTTCTTTCGGAGTACTGGTAGGCAATGCCCTTGCCGCCGCCGCATCACGCCCTGGGATGGGCACGGAACGATCACGCAACCATTGCGCCACTTCCACGATCTTCGGTTCCGGGAGTAAGTTATTGCCTTTCGCCGTTTCCGTGCGCATCAATGCCAGTTCGGCATTGGCTTCGGCTTGTGTTGGGAAACGTCCAGTCCTGCAAAAGCATCTTGCACAAGCGGTCCGTTCACATTCGGCGGCGTATTCGGCCAGGTTCATAATTGTCATACTCATTGTTTTGGATTCCTTTCTTTTTGGTTTTTGTTACTTCGTCACTTCGGCAAACTGTTTGCGACACTCAACACCAAACGGCCCCAACACAAAGCCTTTGGTGAACGTCTTGCCTTTGATCTTCAACCCGCTAACCGTCGCAATCTTCAGCAAGTCCTTTTGCAAAGGGATGTCATCGCAAACCGGCAACACCACTTCACCTTGTCCCGGATACATCCACCGCTTTCCATTCAGGTCCGTCAATATCGTGATTGCCATTCTCATTGTTTCATCTCGTCTTTCCGCCGGGTCAACCGGCTTTCTGTTTCTCTGTTCGCCCTCCCGACACCATGCCGGAAGGAAGTTGTTTCACAAGCCCGTTGCGAGAGTTCATGGAGTTCATTAGCCATGATCATCAATCGCACGCTTGCGCCGTTGCGTAGGACTTCGGCCATCAATTTAAGTTGCCGCCGTTTGAGTTCCAGTAAGGTCACTCTTGCTACCACTACCACCCCCTTAAGGGGTTGTGGTAGTAAGTGGCTCCCATTACCAAAAAGCCTTTTGGTAGTTTTGGTAGTTATGGGAGTAAGTGGGGACTTCATAGACTCCCCCTTGTCCATTTGCGCCCGTCCTGTACCACTTCCTTGCTCCGTTTGGCGGACCCAAGAAGCCGGTAAAAGGTTTGCATAGACAACCCGCCGTCTTCCTTGCACGCAATTTGCCACTGGCTAGAGGTCATGCCGTCCGCAAGGTGTTGCATGATGTCCGCCGTGGTGTATGACGCGGGCCTGCCGTTTTTGGGTTTTCGCAATTTGTCAGGATTCAACCCGCCATCCCGGACCATGCAAGGGTATTCCCATCGAATGACAAACGGGACCGGCGGCGGGAAGTTGCGCAACGTCATTTCGACAGTGAATGCAGAATCTTCCTCGTGGGGTGTTGCGGTGATAATGGCATCCGGGTCACGCGCCCAAACTCCTGAACCGGAAACCCGGTCTATGGATTCCTTCCCGCTTGCGTTGCCCTTCGCAAAGTGTGCCCCAAAAGCAACCGCCGCCCCGGTCTTGACGGCAACGGCTTCGAGTTCGCCGCAAAGTGCCCCAATGTCTCCGGCGTCGTTTTCGTTGCGGCCTTGCAGTGTTTTGTAAATCGGGTCAGGGATAATCAGGGAATATCCTTCACCCTCGACACGTCGCAACAAGTCAGGCAAAAGCCGCGTCAAAGGGCATCCGTGCCCCCGTAGGTTCCATAGGTCCAGGTTGTCAGTGATACCACACCCCCGCGCCCCGGCGATGGCGTGTAGCCGCTTGTGCAGGGCAAAGGGTTGAAGTTCAAAGTTAATGTAAAGGACACGTCCCCGCGTTGTCGGGAAGCCTAGCCAATCCCCGCCGGTGCTAACGGCAAGGGACATATCTAGCAGATTCCAACTCTTGAAAGCCTTTGACGGTCCGCCAAAAACCATTTTACTCCCGGCGTGTAGAACACCCTGAATGACTTGCGCCGGCTCGGGCATCGGGGCGGCGGTGAATGACGCGGCGGATATAATAGCCGGGAAGCCCGATTCCGTGGTGACACTTTCGGCGGGGGGTTGCGTTGCCGGGGCGGTCCATTCCGGGGCGGCTTGAATCAACGGCTTCAACTCATGCGCCGGGTTGCCCTCTGCCAGAAAATCGGCAATGTCCTTGCCGGTGCCCGATTCAAACGGCAAGCGCACAATCCGCACGCGGGCGGGTGGGGTCAAACTTGTCAGGATAAGGGCAACCGTTGCGGCGTATTGCTCGCCCGGTTCATCGGCATCGGGCCATATTCGCACGTCCCGGCCTGCCAATGGTTGCCAATCTGTTTTGGTTGCGGCTTGCGCCCCGCCTGCACTCGTTGTGCAATTCAATCCTGCATCGGTCGCGACATCAACGCATTTCTCCCCCTCGACAATATGCACGGGGCCATCCGTCAACAATTCCCCCAACCGATATAGTGGCCACTTGCCAACCGGTGCCCCAGCGGTCCATGCGGTGCCGTCATAGTGGAATTGCCGGAAAGTCTTGCCCTCTGTCAAACGATACCGGGCAACAGCGGCAAAGGGTTTGCCGTCACGCGGATATTCATACACCGCTTCAAGCGTTCCGTTGGGTGGCGTGATGGATTTTGCGGCGGCTTCGGCGGTGGGGTAGGTCCGGGCCTTGCGTTGCGCCGGTGCCGGTTCGGATTTCTCGACAACTCCAACAAGGGCAAAAATGCGCTTTCGGTGTTCGTTGCCGGATTCACCGGGAAACTTCACGCAACCAAAACGGCCTGCCGCGTCAATAAAAAGGTGTTCCCCCGCGTGGTCGCCATCGGATTCCGCACAAGCCGGGCATCGGGCAATGGTCTTCCCGCCATGGGTTCGGAGTTTGCCGATCCGGGCAAGGTCTAGTTGCGCGGTCATCGGCATACCCTCCAAACGATAAACGCCATAATCAGCAACACGCCACAAGCGCAACCGTTGAGGAAAGCCAATAGTCGAATTGCAATAGAACCACCGGCCCCCGCCCGGAGACTTCCCAGAAACCTAGGCGGGATTTTTAAGCCGGTGAAAATCGGTGGGAAGTTTTGGGTGTGCATGAGTTCAACCCCCCGCCGCTTTGACCGTCAACCGGTCAACGGTTCGTTCTAGGTCCGCCACCTTGAACAGGCATACACGGTGCGACATTTTCGCATAGGGGATTCTCTTTTCGGATTGCCACGTTGCCAGCGTGCGGACACTCACGCCAAGAAACCTTGCGGCATCCTCACACCGTAAAAACCCCACCGGACTACCCGTGCCTATTTTCGCATTCATCATTGTGCCCTTTCACGCTTGTGCATTTTGTTCATGGCGTAATCGTGCCAAACCTTTCATGCGTGAACGTTTGGTTACTTACTGGGGCAATAAAAAAGGCCCGCCGTTATTGGCCGGGCCTCGATCAAAACTATTTGTAAGTAAACAGGTGGTTAGTTACTTACCGCGTGCTTTGAGTTTTTTCATGACCCAGTAGTGTAGACCATGCCAGCCGCTGGGCCAATTCAACGCGGGGTAATCGCGCAATGCCTGTTCACAAGCGGCTTCCATTTTGTAGTGTTGCGGCCCCTTCCTCAACTTTATCACAAGTTTCACTGCCGCGTTTTTGTCTGCCTCCGGCCCGTATTTTGGTTTGGGTCCGCCTTGCCGCCCGGCCCGCGCCTTCTCTTTCGTGGCACGTTTTGAAACTTGCGGTTTGCTCCGTGGCACGCCATCGGCATCTTTCACAAACACCGTTTCGCGTTTTCCATCGGCATATATCGCCACTGCAAGTCCTGCCGGGTCCGCCAATGGTGCCTTTGCGCCACCGTGCCCGACAATCTGACCGGGCGGGTCTTCCCGGAGTTCCTTGAATGGTCGTTCAATCCTGATTGACCGTTCACACCCCTCGACATCAAACACAAAATCGGTTTGCGTGTCCGTGGTGGTTGTTGTCGCTCGCGGGTCTGGAAGTTGATTCTTCGTTGTCACCGTAACCGGATACTGTTCCTTTGCCCGCCAAGTGCCTTTGAGTGGTTTTCCAAAATATCGTAGTGTCTTTTTCATGTCAGTGTGTCCTTTCAGTTTGCGGCTTCGATAGGTAGCGGCATCACGTCCGCTTGTCCCTTGGGTTTGATTTCAAAATATGCTTGTGCGGTTTCCTTCGTGATGGGTTTGCCATCCGTTGCCAAGATTCCCCGGTATGTGGTGAACAGTAAATCCGGCTTAGAGTGTCCCAACTGTAGACTTGTCTTGCCGGGGTCCCCATGCAAGGCCAGGTGATAACTCGCAAAGGCATGGCGTCCGGCGTTGTAGGGCAATGAAGCCAGTTTTGCCCGCTTCAATATCCGGGCCAGTTTATGCCAGTAGGTTGTTTCGCCTTTGGGCCATAGGGGACCGCTTGCCTTGCGGTGTAGGGTCAACCATTGAATCAGGTTCGCCGGAATATCAACGTGCCGTTGCCGCCGCATCTTGGCGGTTTCCGGTGACACGGTGATAAAAGCATCCGGCAAGTTCACAGCCCCCCAGTCAAGCCGCGTCAATTCCGTGGGGCGCAACCCGCAGAAAAACGACACCGCAAGCCGGGGCAATAGGTCCGGGGCTTCCTTCCGGGTAGCCTCTAGGATGGCGGTCACTTGCTTGGGGGTCAGGATGGCGGGGGGCGGTGCCTCCGTGCCTTCCGGGAGTTCGATCTTGTCCGCCGGGTTCATCGCCACATATCCGCGCCGGATAGCAAAGCCATACAATGCCCGGACCGCCGCCACATAGTGCCGGTGATTCAACCCGGACCAACCCCCGGCCTTCAACCATGCTTCCACGTCCGCCTGATAGACTTTGGCAATAGGTTGTTTCTCAAAAGCCTTATTGAAGGGGAGTAGTCGCTTCCGTGCCGCCGTGATTGTTATGGGGCGGCGGGTCACTAACTTGTTGCCGCGTTTGCCGGGTGCCTTCAAGTATTCTTCGATCAAGTCCGCAACGGTCCGCCCGCCTGCATTATTGGCATAGTGTTTCAGGTAGAACCGGACCGCTTCCATGATACTGGCCGCGCCAAGGGCTTGACGTGCCTCCGCCGCCTCTAGGCGGTCCCGATCTGACAACCCCCTTGCATCGGTCCCCTTGTTTTCCAGTTCAACCCGCCGCTCCCGGCAATAGTTTTCCGCCTCCGCAACCGTCTTGAAACTCTTTTGAATCCGTTTGCCTCCGGTCTGGCCTTCGTCAACCTGAACACCGGCCCCCCGATACCTGATTTTGAAGCCGCAACAAACCCATGGTTTCACTCGTTTCTTGCCAGTCATGCCGCCCTCTTTTCTTTGCGTAAGGTTGCCAATAAGTGCATGACAATGACCTTATACCCGTTACAAACCCGTTACAAGCGAAAAAACAGCAACACAAAAAAGCCTGTATCTATTGCCTGCAATGCGTTTTCTATAGGAGGTCTGCAAAACCTTCCACACCGGTTCGATTCCGGTTCGCGCCTCCACATTAAGATCTTCCAAGACCCAATGGAAACGGGTGTTTTGTTGCCGACTCTGGCAACATTGCCCTGGGTGTTGCGATAGGGCGCCTTATTTCCTGACCGGTTGCTGCTGTTTGGCCGTCAACCAGCGTTTGTATTTTTCCAAGGCCTCGGCATGGGCCGTTTCGTCCTTTGAGAGCAGTCGCATCGCACTGGCGGTCTTGAGTGCCGCCTGGCGTTCCGCACGGTGTGATTCAACGATAGCGACGTCTTGGAGGGCGCCTGTTGTGGGCGAAAAGGCTTTTTTGTATTGAACAACGTCCTGCGCGGCCGCGGCGGCTTTTTCGGCGTCGTTCTTCTTTTTTGTGGCGTCCTCTGCCCTGCGTCTGGCGGCTTGAGTGGATTCGCCCGCCAGCAGTTGCTTTTCGAATGTTGATTTATCCGGCAGTTTCAGTTCGGTGACGTACTGGCTTTCCTCGGGGGTGAGGCGATTGGCCGCGATCTCCTTGGCGGAACCGGAAGAATCAAGGATCCCCACTCTGTCGCCATCCACATACAGCGGCCAGCCCCGGGCACCCATCAGCGCCTTCCACTGCCGCACATTGTAAATCTGCGCATGGGCCACGAATGGCAGCATGCCGATCAAGACTATCATTGCCATCAATCGTTTCATGGACGTCTCTTTCTTGTTGAGAGAGTGGGCGGCATTGTCATTTCCCGGCAGGTGCGTCGTCAGGACTCTGAAGACTGATCAGTTCAGTGACATAGGTTGGCGTCAGGAAGAGTCCCCGTTTGCCCCGGTACCGGACCAGATAGTGCGGAGGGTTCCGGGTAACCCAGTAGGTGGTGGCAAAGCGAAGGCCGAAGAACCGGACGATGGCTTCCAGTTTGAAGCAGTCGTAGGTGCCGGCTGGGACGCTGATGCATTCGTCGTCCAACTGGCGGATGGTCATCGGAAGGACATATTGGGAGAAGGTTGCCATCAGGAGGTGGCGTTCTTCTCCGCTATCGAAAGGGAAGGTGCGCAAGATGTTCATGAGGGAAGGTTCGGCGGCGACGTCGAGGTCATTGCGCGGCGACGATTTGCGTTTCGCTGTTCCGTTGCCGCGCGACGCCTCGCTTATGATCTGATTGTCCTCGATCCAGATGCGGGCGGAGGCGATGGGGGTCCCATTCGTGTCGCACCCTTTCCGGGTTCCGGAAAGCAAGGCCCCTTCGGGGGTCAGCCGGATCAGCACTTGCTCCGACCCTTCCGGATTCTGCGAGGTGTAGGCGGTCTGTTGTTCATGGGCTCCGGTGCGGAACTGCATGGTGACCCGTTCAAGAATCTGGGCGGGGTTGTCTTCATCGAAGGTGGTGTAGTCATACGATTCGACGCGAATCCACTGGTTGGAAATGGGCGGTTCATTGGTGGAACCGGTCGAAGCCGCCGACAGCGGCGTCGCCAATCCAAAAAGCCCCGCCGTGGCGACTAGTGCCACTCGAGTCGTCAAGTTCCGCTTTATCATGGCTATGAAGTATAGCAAATTGAACGTGTGCCACCACCGGTTTCCAGGCATTGACACTGGCGGGGCGGTCAGACATTATCCTCACAAGGAGATTTTGGCAATGAAACGATTGATCAAGGGACTAGTGGTGCTGATGGCGGGAATGGCGGCGGGAACCACCGTCATGGCGCAGGAGTGGACGGCGACGATTGAGCGTGGTGAAGCCGTCGGCAAGCGGTCCAACAAGGCGCATGTTTGGATTCCGGACGGGTGCCAGAGGGTACGCGGCGTGTTCCTTGCCCAGCCTTGCATGTTCGAGGCGAAACTCGTGCGCAACGACGAGGTGCGTAAGGCCTGTGCCGAGAAGCAATTGGCCGTTGTCTATGCCGAGTGTGGCATCGGGTTGCGGTTTCTCTCGGAGCAGGGGGCGCAGAACATGGAGGAGATCATGCGGGATCTGGCCAAGGCCGCGGGGCATCCGGAACTCGAATTCGCGCCGTGGATTACGGTCGGGCACTCCACCTGCGGGATTTTTTGCCGGAATGTGGCTTACTGGAAGCCGGAGCGGACGGCCGGTGTCGTCCACATCATGAGCGGCAACCTCCAGGCGCATATTGAGGATGTCACGCGGTCCCTGGCCGGGGTGCCGGTTCTTTTTGTCAACGGCGAATGGGAGCAATTCGGGCCGGAAGGCGGCGACATCAAGATGGGGTTGCGGTCCACGATGGGGTTGAGGACGAAGGGAGATCAGAAGCAGGGGCAGACCCAGTGGTTATGCATGCGGCAGCAGATCCTGGCCCGGCGCGGGAAGAATCCCGACAACGTCATGGGTCTGGTGGTGAGTCGCGACCATTCACACACGCAATGGGAACCCGCCATGAACGGCATGGTGGCCCAGTTTATCCGCAGTGTGGCCGATCTTCGGATTCCGAAAGGGGACCCCGACGGCAAGACGGTGGTGCGATGTCTGCCGGTGAAGGCGGAGCAAGGGTGGTTGCTGGATGCCGACATCAAGGCGCCGAAGTTCCAGCCGGCGTCCTATGCGGACTACAAGGGGGAGAAGCGTTATGCGTTCTGGTATCCCGACCAGGCCATGGCCATGGAGGTCTGGGAGTACAACCAGCGGGGGTGGCCGGATCCGGATCCAACAGCCGACTGGCCGGTTGAGAAGCGATATGCGCCGGAGGCCTGTCTGGCCGATCTGGTGGATGCTCCGCCGGCACCTGTGCTGACCTGGGTTGGCGGCGAAGGGGTGTGGAGTCTCGGGGCGGCGTCCTGGCGTGATGAAAAGGGGGCGGTCGTGGGGTGGAACCCGTTGGCGCAGGCGGTATTCGCCGGTAAGACTGGCAAGGTGCGGGTCGAGGGCGATGTGGCCTGCAGCGGGTTGTTGCTGGGCAAGGGGTATACGCTGGTCATCGGTACGAATGCCGTGAAGAGCAGGGCCTTCATCGTACTGGAGTCGGGCAGCAGTGTGGAGATGACGGGACTGCCGAAGGAAGCCAACGGCCGGTGGGGAGCCCGCATGACGGCGGCGGGGAATGTGAAGATTGCCGGAACCGCGATCCTGACGGGCGGGGATCTGCAAGCGGGTACCTACAACATCATTCGCGGCGGCAGCCGGTGCGACGGCGGTTTCGAAAGCGCGGTGGTTCCCGCAGGGTGGTCCGCCAAGATTAGTGCCGGGTCGGTGACGCTGGCGCCGGTTCCTCCGGCACCGTGACGCTGTGGACGATGAGGGCATCGGAGCGGACTTTTTGATCAAGACAATGAACCCCTTGTTCTGATATTTTTGGAGTTTTGGAGACCTATTCTGGAATGAACAGTTATCTTGAACTAACCGAGCGGGACCGCGAGTTACTGTTGACCGGCCTGTCTCCGGAAATCGGCGACCCCGTGATTGTCAATGCGCTACCGCCGATTCCGGATGCGATTCCCGGTTGCCTGCCGGTGACGGACTATTGTTCTGGCGCCGTGCTGACCGACTGGGTCTGTGAGTGCCCGGTGGGGCATACGACGCAGCGGGTGGGTGTATTGTTGGCGCGCGCCCTTGCCGATCCGAACTATGCTGATGACGCTCCGGCATTCCTGGCGCCGATGGCACCGCTCGATACCTGTTACCTGGTGGCCGAGGGATATCCGGATTTTACTCCTGCCATTGATCTGCGGGCATTGGCGAACGGGGCGGATGGAGTGTCGGGGATTTTTGCGGCGGCCCTTCGGGTGGTTGGCGAGCGGCTGGTCCGGGTGTGCCACGGCGCCGTCGGCGAAGGGGTGACGGTTCATCTTTTTGTCGATGGTCTGGCCGTGCCGCACGGGGGATACCTTCGGATGGCGGAGGGAATCCATGTGCTGGTCATGCAGACCTCCAGTGGCGCTGTGCGAAATAGCTGGCAATGGCCTGAGCGCCGCGTGGGCATTCGGTTCGATGATGTGGACGAACGAGATGTTCGCGCCCTTGTCGAGTGGCAGCGGGGGCGTTGGGGGGAGACGTGTGATGCCATGCGG
This sequence comes from uncultured Verrucomicrobiota bacterium, assembly GCA_964535015.1. Taxonomy (GTDB): domain Bacteria; phylum Verrucomicrobiota; class Kiritimatiellia; order CAIKKV01; family CAITUY01; genus CAZDUS01. Next base: position 17,557 of record CAZHRU010000017.1, read on the forward strand.
TCGGACGAGAGTGGTTTATCGGCCGGCATTGAGATTGATCCGGCGACGGTGGTTGGTCGGGAGGGGTTCATCCGGGTTGGCCGCAGTCGCGGAGGCAAGTGGTGGCTTCTGGATGCGGAGGGCAAACCGTTCTACTACCGTGCGATTTGTTCGGTAAACAACCGTGGCGGGGCCGGGGGGCGCCGCAAGGGCGATCCGCCCCATTCGCCCGCTATGGTGCGGCACTGGCTCCGGCGAATCCAATCGCTGGGGTTCAACGGCTTGGGTTCCTGGACCACGCGGGAGTTTTTTGATCAGGGACTCTACTTTACGGAGATCATCGAGTCGTTCTATGAGGGGCCGTATTTGCAGGACGGGTTATACCGGTATGGCGTGGTGCCGGACGTCTTTGATCCGGAATGGGAGCGTCGGATTGATCGAAAGTGCCGCAGTTTGTGTGCTCCGTTGGCCGAGAGCAAACTGTTGGTTGGCTATTTTCTGGACAATGAGCGTGATTTTCTTGTTACGCGCAGGCCCGCCGGCGTGACGGGTCCGGTTTACCGGGTGGGGGCGGAGGTGGAGCAACGTCGTGTGGTGGTGGAGGCCGAACCCATTCAGAATCCCGAGAAACTGGGATTGCTGCAACTGGCGCTGAGTCTGCCGACATCGAGACCCGCCTCCCAGGAGGCGTGGCGGTTTGTCTTGGAACGCCATGGTCATCTGGCCGGTCTCGGGGCCGCGTGGGGGATACCGGTGGCGTCGCGCCTGGCGTTTAACGAGATGACCGTGAATGGCGAGCGGTTGATTTCGGACGCTTACCTTGAGGACGAGCGGGCGTTCATCCACGTCTTTGTCCGCCGCTATTTCGAGATCTGCGTGGCGGCCATTCGCCGATACGATCCGAATCACATGATCATCGGGGTGCGGTGGGCAGGATTGCCGGACCGCGCCATCCTTGAGGAGGAGATTCGCGCCTGCGACATCATCTCCATGAACCGTTATCGCGCGCACATCGCCGAATTCTTTGACCAAGTTTACCGGTATGTCGGCAAACCGATCCTGATAGGCGAATGTGAGCCGACCAACGATTCCTTCCTATGTGTGCGTGATCCCATCGAGCCGCCGGGCGGCTATGATGATGAGATGGTCCGTTGCGACACACGGGTCCATGAAACGATGAACCGGGTTTTTGAACACCCGGGCATTGTTGGTTACACCTACTATGCCTGGAAGAATGGTGCTGGTCATCCCGAGTTGTTACGGCCCATTCAGCAGGCCAACTGGCGGGCGGCCCGGCGGCGCGCCCGGCGTGAAAAGACACCTTTGCCGGGGACGTTCGCGCCGCTTCACGGGCAGATATTTGTGGTGCTTACCGGGGTTGCGCACGACCAACTCTGCCTGGGGTTCATTTGTCGCCAGGGTGTATGGGAGCCGACGGTCTACGGCGACGGTATTCGCGGCAACGTGTCTGACTTCAGCGAGAATGGCGGAACGATCCGCCTGGAACTTGCCTACACACTTTCGCGAGGGATGTTCATCGGGACGCCGGGCGGAGGGCGGTGCCGGATCGAACTTCAGCGGGTTCGGGAGGATGAGTTGACGGGAACGGTTTCTGGAACATTTGATGGTATTTCGGTTGACGGGTTTGCCACTGCCTACGTGCACCGGCCCATTCCAAACGTGGAATTATAAGGAGTAGCAACGTTATGACGACATTCAGCAAAGCAGATGCGGCAATTCTAAGAGGACTGGGGAAGCAGGTGGCTGAGGTGGCGGCGTTGCCGCGGCAAGAGGAAACCGTACGCCTCTGGAAGGCGTTAAACGGACTCAAGCCCGAGCGGCCCATGGTCATGATTGACCAGATTCCCTGGCACGAGATGAACGTGGACGATGAGTTGACGGTGCGATGCGAGGCGCCGGCCGCGAGGAGGATCGAGGAGGGACTGCGCCGGTTGGTGTATCGCTGGAAACACATGCCGGCTGACTTTGTTTTTCAATCAACGTGGGATGTGCAGCGGGCGATTGAGGGGTGGGGGTTTGGACTGGGCGTAGAGGAGGATCGGGCGGTTTCGGATCCGCAGAACGGCGTTGTGGGTCATTTGTACCACGACCAACTGCAGACCGAGGCTGATCTGGAAAAGATCCAGATGCCTGTGCTTCGGCACAATGAGGTTGCCACGGCGCAACGGGTTGCCGAGATGAAGGATCTCTTTGACGGGATTTTCACGGTGACCGAGATGTGCGAGGCGCCGATGTACAATGTATGGGATGCGATCGTCATGTGGCGAGGTGCGGAAAGCGTCCTGATGGACCTGGGCGATCGGCCCGAGTTCATCCATAAACTTATGAAGCGGGTGACGGCGGCTACTATCTCCCTTCTTGACCAGTTTGAGCGACTTGGCGTCATGACCGGTCCGCAGAGTTGGATCCATTGTACGGGTGCGTTCTCTGACGAGTTGCCGGAGCCCAGTTGTATCCCCGGCCGGGTTCGGGCCAAGGACGTCTGGACCTGTGGTATGGCGCAGATCTTCTCATCGGTATCGCCGGCCATGCACCAGGAGTTTGAGTTGGACTATATGAATCCCATCTACGCCCGGTTTGGACGTGTGTACTACGGGTGTTGCGAGCCACTTGACCACAAGATGGATATCGTGCGGAAGATTCCGAACCTGCGGAAGATTTCGATGAGTCCCTGGGTGGATGTGGAGGTGGCGGCGGCGCAGGTTGGCCGCGATTTTGTCTTCTCGCGTAAACCAACGCCGGCCCTGTTGGCGGTTGACCGTTGGGATCCGGCCGCGGTGGAGAAGGATCTGCGTGCGACGCTGGAGGCGTGCAAGCGGAACGGCTGCCCGGTGGAACTGATTCTCAAGGACATCTCAACGGTTCGTTATGAGCCTCAGCGGTTGTGGGAGTGGGCCGCGATTGCCCAGCGGCTTGTGTCCGAGGGGTGAGACGGAGAGCGCCTGTTGCAGCGGGAAGGAAAATGAGGACGATCATACTGGGGATGTTGGGCGCGTCGTTTGTGACCAGTGCGACGGCCCGCGACCAGGCGTGGACCGTGACGCTGGACAAGGCGCTCGAGGGCGGGCAATCGATGGTCCTCCACGTTCTGACGCGTGATCAGGCGGTTGTGGCCGCCTTTGGCGCCGGTTTCAATTCCCGGCCACACGTTTGTACTCCATGCCGGAATTCAAGGTGACCAGTTGTTCGGTTACTGGCGGGGTACGTTGGATGGCGTTCCGATTCTGACCAAGAGCAGCAAACTCGGGGGGCGGTTGGTTGCTGTGCCGCGTTGATTTCCGGCGAGGAGGCGGGATGTCTTCTTGCGCGTATCGAGTGCGATTGCGGGTTTAGATCCGGACGGTCTGGCCCGGGGGTATGCGCACCGTGGTTCCCGCCACATCAATCCAGACGTCCACACCGGCCGGGTTGCAGACGGAGTTGCCTGCAAACGCGAAGCGAAGACCGCGGCAGGCGTTCAGATAATCCACAATCTCGATATTGATGGCGTACCAGACGTCATCCCGCCCGCCGATGGACTGGCAGAACTTTTCGATCAGGGGCCAGTTCTTGTCGTTTTCAAATTCGTAACTGTGTCCCCAGAGGTAAAAGAGGCTGGGTTTCCACTTTTTGCCGGGCGCGAGAAATCGGGCCGCCAGTTCCATGAGTTTCGGATCATTATGATGACAGGTTGGGTCCCAGCAGAGGAAATCAGCCGGTGTCTCGAATCCATTGGTGCTGCGAACGGTTCTTGAATACTCGATGCCCAAGGAGGGGAGTTGTCGCATGAGAGTCTCGCTGTATGCCCCGCAGGGATAGGACATGCCCCGGACCGGATAACCGACCAGTGTTTCGAGCGCTTTGCGGTCTTCAAGTAATTCGACAGCCACCTGGGATGGCGGCAGTGCATCGAGGAAGGGGTGTGTCAGCGAATGGCCGGAAACCTCATGGTTTTGAAAGAGGGCGGCCACCTCTTCCCGAGCCAGAAAACGTCCGGGATCCACTCCGAGGCGTCCGCCGTTCAGGTGAAACGTCCCCCGGATTCCATGGCGATTCATAATCTCGACGAGGCGGCGATCGTGGATGGTGCCGTCATCGTAACTGAGGGTCAAGCGCGCTGACGACCGCCGGGGAACATGCTGCAATGTATGTTTTTCATAGGGTTCGCATGGTAGTTTTCAGCGCATAGTCAGGCAAGGACTAGAGATTGCGTGTCAGGTGGATGCCGAAACGAATTGCGTTTGGTGTGGGGAATGGCAAGAATGCCCGAATTGAAGAAAGGGCGTGCGATGAAGACAATGGCATGGTTTCTGTCGGTGTTGGTCGCCTCATCGCTGTCGGCGGCGGAGTGGCGAGTGGATCTGGAAGGCGCATGTTCAACCCAGCACATGGCGCAGGTCTACCTCGACGAAAAAGACGGGGTGGTGGTTAAGGCGTTTGCCCTGGCGCCGACCTTCAACAAGGCCTGGGGCCGGGTGGAGGCGACTGCCCTGCGCCGTCAGGGCGAGACCTGGCAGGGGCGGCTCGTTATCGAGTTGCCGTCAGACGGATGGCAGCCGGCGCCGGGGACCTGTGTGCGGGTCGAGGCGGATCTCGCGACGGACGCGGGTGGCGTCCTGTGTTGGAGTGGGAGGCGTGATGGCGGGGCGGCCGGGGGCGCCGTTTCGGTACACGCCCTGAAGTCCAACGAGGCGGTCAATCCGTTGCTGATGTCACTGGCGGTCCTACAGGGCAATCCGACACGTGAGCAAGGGGTGAAGCCCAGGACCAAGAATCTCCAGATGCGGATGGCGCTTGGCGATGACCGGGCCGAAGTTGTCATCCTGCGCGAGCAGGCTTCCCCGGTTGACACCAGTAATGACATTGTCGTGACCCGGCAGGACATCCGGCGCCGTGACGGGGAATGGCGGGGGCAGATCGAGGCGGATGTGCGTTACCAGTTGGACCGCCGGGTATTTCCGTGGGCGGGTCGTTTGGAGATGGTCGTCCTTGGCGACATGGTGGCCGGAACGTTGGTGGCGATTTCCAAGGACGGTGGCGAGGCGGCGCCGCTGTTGGTCACCGGATCGGTTCTGCCTGCGTCCACCGTGTCCGGTCGGGCCCTGGTGATGCCATTGGTTTTGAACGGAGCACTGCCGAATGGCGGGAATCTGGAATGTTACCTGGAGTTTGACGGGGGTCGGGTGGTGGCGGCGTTTGCCACGGGACCCAACGCCAACAACGCCACCCACGTGGTGGATGCGAAAGATCTTTGCTGGGAAAACGGGGGCCTGTGGGGGACCCTGGGGGTTGTCCTGCAGGCCGACCCTTGGATGCCAGCCGACCGACTCCCGGTTCCGGTCATAGTCAAGATTGAGGCGACGGTTGACCATGCCGCCGTCAGGGGGCGATTTACGGGCCAACGGGGATCGCAGGCCATCATGGGCACGGTGGCGGGGGTATGCCAGTCACTGGTCGCCAAGACGCCGCCGGTCAAGGCGACGATCAAGTTCGAGGATGGCTTGCTTGGCGCGGGCGACAAGGCCTGGTTACGCCGGGCTTTTGTTGGCGTGACGTTGGACGCTGGAGGCCGGGTGACCGGCGGCAAGGTGTCGAACAACCACAGCAAACTCTCTGGTGTGGCCGACGGCGGTTTCGTTCGCTGTACGGCGGGTCGGTTGGAGGGCGAGTTGAATCTCACGGTGTGGGACGGGAACGTGACGGCGGGTGGTTATCACTTCCGGTTCGAGGGGCCCCTGGTTGGCGAGATGGCGACCGGAATCTTTGAACTGTTGGGTGAAGAGAACGAGGTCCTTAAAACGGGCAGTTTCTGGGCCACCCTCCAGCAGTGAGGCCGGGCGGGACGGGCGCATCGCGTTTCAGTCCCTCCGGGGCGCTCCAGTTGCATACTACAGAACGCACATTGCGCACTTTTCTGTATACGACACAACACAATGGCGTTCCATGTCGGGATCCGTGAGTTCCCACTCTGGCCTTTTTCGGGTTGTTATGATCCGAAACAACACCGTTGCCGGGTGTGGCACGCCATTTGCTATCTCCAGTGCCGGCGGGGTGGGTAAAGCGGGAATGGGTCGTTTCGGGGTCGTAACTGTAAGGCACAGGAGGGGAAAGGTTGAGTCAGTACGGAAAGTGTTTGCTGTTCTTTTGCTTGAGCGCCTCTTTTTGTCTGGCGTCTGCACCGGCCGCCGAACCTGACAATGACGCGACGTCGGGGCAGTACTACACGGCCAATGCGCTCTACAATCGCAAACTCTATTCGGTGGCCATTCCCGAATACAGGGCATTTCTCAAGCAGTATCCGCAACATGCCAAGGTTGAGCAGGCGCGACTGGGGTTGGCCTTGAGTCTGTTCGGTGCGGGGGAGTATGGCGAGGCCGAACCCCTTCTGGCGGCGCTCATTGACAAAGGGGCAGTCGGGGACAAGGCGCAACTGGCGTTGCTGTTGGGGCAATGTCGGGCGAAGACGCGCGGGTTGCCAGAGGCCGAAACTGCTTTTGCCAGTGCCGCCACCTTGCCGGGCGCCGTTGAATTCCGCAATACCGCCCTGGCCATGCTGGCTGACGTGTGTTTCCGCCAGAACAAATGGACCAACACCATTGCCGCCTCCGACAGTCTCATCAAAGCCGATCCCGGCGGGCCGCGGACCGGGCGTGCGGCCTATCAGGGCGCCTATGCGCGGTTTCAGATCGGACAGTACGAGGAAACCATTTCGTCCATTACCCGGTTTGCGCCTCTGATGCAGGGCACGGCGTTCCAGACCCGGGGCGCCTTTCTGAAGGGGGAAGCCCTGCGGGTTACCGGTCGGATGGAGCAGGCTGCCGAACAGTATTCGTCTGTCGCCACGAATGAGACCGGAGTATTTGCGGCGGAGGCTTACTTCCGCCTCGGGTACGCGCAGTTCCATCTCAAGAAGTACGAAGAGGCGTTCGTCGCCCTTGGCAAATCCATCGGACTCCAGCCGCAGGGGGGATTTGTCGAGGAGGCCAGACTGCTTGCCGGGCGTGCCGCGCTTGAGAAACAGGATTACAGAGCCGCCATCCCCGTCCTTCAGTCGCTGAGTCAGGCCACCAACGCCGTGTCTGCAGAAGCGACCCTGTGGCTGGCCCGGGTCTATTCGCGGCAGAGCAAATTTGACCAGGCTGAGAAGGCGCTATTCGACCTGTTGCCGCGCTTCCGGGCGGGGAAGGCCGTGGTGCTTCCGGACTTGCTGTTCGACGGTGCGGTGGCACTGATGGCCCAGCAGAAGTACGACAAGGCTGGGGACCTCTTCGAGGAGGTCGAACGGTTCAATCCCCAAGGTGAACGACTACTGGATGTCATCCGGTTGCGCGCCGCCTGCCTACACCACGCCAAACAGTATGCGAAGAGTCAGGCGTACTCGGGTCGTTTCATCATGATGACCGGGACGAACGCCGCCGTTCCCTTTTTCAATGAAGTCTTTTTCCTGCACGCGGAGAACCAGTATCTCTCCATCCCCCCAAGGCTGGACTCCGCGTTGCAGGATTTCCGTCACTACCTCCGGCTGTTTCCCGGGGATTCCAATGCCAATGCGGCCGCGCTGCGGGTATCGCAGATCCTGTACCGGAAAGGGGAGTGGGGTGAGGCGCTCAAGGTTGCGGACCGCCTGGTGGAAAGGAAGCCGGAGGGGAAGACCTTCAGCCAACTCCATTTCATTATCGGCGATTCGCGTTTCCGGTTGTCGAACTGGGCGGAGGCGCTCACCAACCTGACGGCTTTTGTGAATCAATCCGTGCCGGAGGAGCCGAACGGCGACACGGCGTTATTGGAGATGGCACTTTCGGCTCTGCAGTTGAACAACCCCGGGGCGGCCATGGATCATCTGGCCCGGCTGCAATCCACATACCCCAGGAGCGAGCACCTGCCCATGGCGTTGTCGGAACTTGGCAGGTTGAAATACGAGGCGAAGCAGTACAAGCCGGCCTCTGCCATCCTGAAGCAACTGGTCGCGACCTTTTCCAATTCGGTAGAGCGGTGCAGTGGCGAGTATTACCTGGGGTGGATTGCGCTCAAGGAAAACCGGGATCAGGAGGCCGAGAAGCATTTCGGTGCTGTGGTTACCACGGGGCCGCAGAACCCCTTGTGCGCGGACAGCCTGTTTCAAATCGGACTGCTGAACATGAAGTCTGAGAAGTTCCCCGAAGCGTATGCCCGGATGCAGGAACTTCTCAGGCAGTTTCCGGCTTTTGCGGGCAACGACGAGGCGCTCTACTGTTCGGGGGTGGCGTTGTCGCGGCAGAAACGGTGGGGCGAGGCGGTGACCGCGGGGTTTCAGCCCTTCACCAACCGGTTTGTGAAGTCGCCCCTGATGGACCGCGCCCTTTATGAATGGGCCTGGTGCGAGCGCAATCTGAAACGGACCGCCGAGGCGGTAAGACTGTACGATGTTCTTATCAAGACCTGCCCGCAAAGTCCCGTGATTGAGCGGGCGCGATTTGAAATGTCGGAGTTAACCTTTGATGCCAAGCAATACGATTCGGTCATTGCCGACCTGAAGCGGTCCGCTGACACCACCAAGGATCCGGCCCTGAGGGAGCAGGTGGTTTACCGGCTGGCGTGGGCCCACCTGGCCAAGAACGACCAGGAAGAGGCGGCGAAGGCCTTTGAGGCAGTCCTGGCGGAGTTCCCGAAGAGTGACGTGGCGGCCACGGCCCATTACCAGGCGGGTGAATGCCGTATGAAACTTCTGGAATACCAGTCGGCCCGCGACCACTTCGCGGCGGCGCTGGTCGCCAAGAATCCGGGGGAGATTGCCGAGTCGGCGCAGTTGCGGCTTGGCGAGGCGAATGGCCTGCTGAAGGAATGGCCTGCATCCGTCAAGGCCTATGATCAGTTTCAGGCGGCCTACCCGGCGAGTCGCTGGATCCGGCATGCGCGCCTTGGGTCGGGGTGGGCCCGGGAAAACCAGAAGGACTTTGAAGGGGCCATTCTTCAGTACCGCAAAGTGACGGGCGGGAAAGAGGCGGATGAACTCGCGGCCCGCTGCCAGTTTCAGATCGGCGAATGCCTGTTCGCCCTGCTCCGGTACGGGGAGGCCGTTCAGGAATTCATGCGGTTGGACGTTAGTTACCGTCTGCCGGAATGGAATGCCAAGGCGTTGTTGGAGCTTGGGCGCGTGCTGGAAGCCAAGGGCGACAAGGCCGCCGCCAGCGCGCGGTTCAAGGAACTCATACAGAGATATCCAAAGGACAATGCGGCATTGGTGGCGAAAGAGCGGCTGGATGCCCTGCGGATGTAAGAAAGGAAGGGAGCGAAATGAAGAGGATTGGTTTTGTTGGAAAACGGGGACTGAGGACGGTTGTTCTGGCCGGGACCATGTTTATCGCGGTGGAGGCGATGTGCCAGGAGGCCGCCTCGCGACCCGCCGCCGCCAAGGAGGACACCGCCTTCCAGGTGCGCAAGATGATTGCGAACGGCTGGCCAATCCTGAGTGTGCTGCTGCTGATGTCGGTTGTGTCGGCCGCCATCACGGTCGAACGGTATATCATCATCAAGCGGGCCGAACAGGAATCCGACTCGTTCTTCCCCAGCGTCCTTGAGACGGCGCGTGGCGGCAAGGGGAGGGAGGAGATTCTTGCCTTCTGTGAAAAGGCGCCCCACTCGGTGTCTGACATTGTATCCAGGATGATCATCGAATCGGACGACCGTGAGTCCATGTTGCGGGCCGCCCAGCGGATGATCCAGTTGAAGGTCAAGGAACTGGAATCGCACGTGGCGACGCTTGGAACCGTTGCCAATACGGCGCCGTTCGTCGGGCTCCTGGGCACGGTCATCGGCATCATCAAGGCTTTCCAGAGTATCGCGTCAGCCCAGGGCGGGGGTCCCGAAGTCGTTGCCGCCGGTATTTCGGAGGCGTTGATCACCACGGCCTTTGGACTGTTCGTGGCCATTCCGGCGGTTGTCCTTTACAACCACCTTGGACAACGGATCGGCAGAATCGCCACGGAAATCGACGTTTGCACCTCGGAACTGGCCGACAAACTGACGCGGAAGCAATAGAACATTCCGGCATGGCCGTATGCGGAAGACGTACGCGGTCCACCCGGATTGACGCAAGGAGTCTGACATGGCAGGAGTCAATCTACAAGCCAAGGGCAAGTTTCACACGCTGGCGGAGATCAACATGGTCCCGTTCATTGACGTGGTGCTCGTACTGCTGATCATCTTCATGGTCATGTCGCCGATGCTGGTGAAGATGCAGGAGCGGGACATCCAGGTGAACCTGCCGGTCGATTCGCAGAACACGGCGTTGAGCACCATGGATGATCTGCTCGCGATCAACGTCCGGCGGAACGGCGCCTATGTGGTCCGGGGAAAACAGGTGACGGTCGAGGAGATGACCCAGATGGTGAAGGACACTGTGGCGCAGAACAAGGACAAGAAGGTGCTGATCCGTGGCGATCAGGAAGCATTGCACGGGTATGTCGCCAGGGCCGTGTCGATCTGCCGGGCGGCGGGAGTCAAGGAAGCCAACATCGGGTACCAGGCCCAGTAGTTGACCAGCCCGTGATTCAATTGGAGGCGAGTACAGAATGGCGTTGAAGACAAACCCAGGCAACGGGAACTCCAGGCGAACGCGCGGGATCCTCCTTGCCGTTGTGCTGCTGGGAGTCAGCGCCTTTTTCGTCTGGTTGTTCAATACGCTTCAACCCGGGACATGGCACTATTACACCGATGATGTCTCCGTGAAGCGGTTGGCCCGGGACGTTAACCCCCGTTTTGTCCTTTGGGAAAACGCATCGGCACTTCGTGTGGACGCAACGTTTCCCGTTCAAGGCATGCAACCGGCCATCTCCCCTGATGGGGCGCGGATGGTTTTGACTTGGGAAAGCAGTCAAGGGAACCACGACCTGTTCATGGTGCGTTGGAACGGGACATCCTGGGGTCATCCTGTTCCGATTCGCGCACTCAACAGCAAGTTCAACGAAACTGCGCCCGCCTTCAGTGATGACGGGACGTTTCTGTTTTTCTCCTCAGACCGGCCTGGCGGACCGGGCGGATATGACGTGTGGGTTGCCCGTTGGGACGGGGTTGAGTATGCCTGGCCCCAGCCGCTGACCCTGATGGTCAACTCGCCGTTCGATGAGTTCTGTCCCCGTTCCGCCGCCAATGATGCCCGTCTCTACTTTTCATCCAACCGGCCCAAGAGTGCCCTTCCCAAGGAAGCGGAGGCGTTGTCTGTCAGAGAACTCCGGAAGCAGTGGGGTGGCGGCGACTGGGACATCTATTCCGCCGACCGTATTCCGGTAGGCGTGACGAACAGTGCCGTTGAACGGGCCATGAGTATCCTGTATTCGCTCCGGAAGAGTGCCCTGACGGACGAGACGGTCATGGAAAAACTGGGGGGCAACCGGAAGACCGAGACGGCGGTGGATCGCGGCCTGGCTTATCTTGCGAAAGTCCAGGGGACCAACGGGTGTTGGGTTGGCGGAAAGTCGGGCCATGAGGTAGCCGCGACGGGTCTGGCCCTGGTGACGTTTCTTGGGCGCGGTGAGCGGCACGACAAACCCGGTCCCTATCAGCAGACCGTGGCTAGGGGGCTGGCATGGCTGCTCGCGCAGGAGAATCGGTTGACTGGTGATATCCGGGGAAAAGGCGACATGTACGACCAGGGTATTGGCACCCTGGCCTTGGTGGAGGCGTACGGTGTGACACGCGACCAGGATGTGTTCGATGCCGCCCAGTCCGCCATCTTCTTTAACGCGGATGCACAGAACGAGGAAGACGGCGGTTGGCGGTACCAGCCCAAACAGGCGGGCGATCTCTCGGTATCCGGATGGATCATCATGGGGCTAAAGAGTGCGGAATTGTCGGGGTTACGTGTGCCCGCCAAGACCCGGGCCGGTGCCATGAAGTGGCTGAAATCCGTCAGTGCCGGGAAGAACGGGGGTGTGTTCTCCTACCAGGCTACTGGCGGCAGGAAGACGCCTGCCATGCAGGCCACCGGCTTCTTCTGCAGTCAGTTGATGGGCTTGGCGGCCAACACGCCCAAGGCCTTCGAGGCGGCAGGGGTTGTCAGGAAGAACGAGGTATCCCTCGACGATATCTACTACGCATACTACGGCACGCTTTGTTCATACCAGAGTCAGGGGCCCCTGTGGCGCGAATGGAACCGGCAAATGCAGGATGTGTTTCTCAACACGCAACAGGCGGACGGGAGTTGGCCGACCGGTAGAGGCGGGCATGGGGCCGCGATGGGGCCGGCGGTCACCACGTCACTGATTGCACTTTGCCTGCAGGCGCACTACCGGTATGTCCCGCTTTTCGGGCTGGGTTACGAACCGCCTGAGCAACCCACTATGGCGGCGGTTATGGAGGAGGACGAACTGCCTTCCGTTCCGGAGTATGATCGTTCCCGGCCAGTGGAGGCTCTTAATTCTCCGGACGATGACCTGTATGCGACCCAGACGCGGCACGGTGACTTTGTGTATTTTGCGTCCAACCGCAGGGGCGGGGAAGGGGGCATGGACCTGTACCGATCCCGTTCCATTGGCGTGACCAACCTGCCTCCCGTTAATCTGGGTCCGGCCATCAACAGTTCTTCTGATGACACGGCGCCGACGTTGCGGGCGGCCGGGTTCACGCTCCTGTTCAGTTCCAGCCGTGGCGGAGACGGGAAGGGCCAACGCCTCTACACGTCCTCCTCGCGGATCGTGTTCCAGCAGTACGATTACTCCGGTATGCCGTCGTGGTCGTGGCTGTGGGATAACCACTTCGCGACTCTCGTTACTATCCTGGTCTCGGGTGGAGTTCTCGTTGTGTACGTCGTGGTGGCAGGGTGGCGGCATTGGCGGCGGAAGCGCATCTCATGAACAATGGAATGACACATAGGTCGGCCCGGCCCCGGAAAGGGGACACTGGATCCACGACCCGGTGGATCGTGCCGGGGGTGGCCCTGTTGGTTCTGCTGGTGGCCATGATCACCCTCTTTCTTGCTCTTCGGCAGACGGTGTGGTGTTACTTTACCGATGGCATTTCCATCCGGGAGGATGCCCTATCCGGACGGGTTCGCATGGTGCTATTTGAGGAACCCTACCAGGCCATGGCGTTGTTCAACGTTCCCGCCACTCCGCGCAACGCCAATTTCACCACTGACGAGGCAACACTCATTTTCGCCGGATTGACGGGCAGTCACACCAACGAGGGCGGCGTCATGGCCGGTCTCAATCATGACCTCTACCGGTCGGAATGGGACGGCAGGGAATGGCAGGATCCGGTTCCCCTTGCCCTGACAAACTCACCCGCCAATGAAATCGGCGCGGCCGTTTCGCCAGATGGCCGGTTCCTCTTCTTTGTGTCGGACCGGGATGGCGGGTATGGTGGCTACGACCTCTGGATGGCCGCCTGGGATGGCAGGACCTGGTCGGGCATCACCAACGCCGGACCGGTGTTGAACTCCCCGTTTGATGAGGTTGATCCCGCATTCGCGTCCGGCGGCAAGCGTTTCTACTACTCGTCCAACCGTCCGTTGACCGGCCCCGAAGCGAAGGCCAGATCGACCCGTTTTCGTGCGGCATCGACCAATGCGGGGTTTGACATTTTTTCGGCGGACCTGGGCGAGGGAACCGTGGGGGATGGCGTTCCCCGGTTTACGCAGGCCACCCGGGTGGATGTGTTGAACTCGGCGGCGGATGACCGGCACATAACCTTCACGGCGCGGGGCGACTTCCTGTTCTTCGCGTCCACCCGTGGGGAAGGGCGTGGCGATGCGAATCTTTATTCGAGCCGGATTGTCGGGGGGGTGCCCCAATCGCCCTTGAGTCTGGGATTGGAGATCAACGGGCCGGCGGATGATCTGTCGCCGGCGAGCCGGATGGAGGGATTCGACATCCTCTTCAGTTCAAGTCGCGGACTTGCCGATCCCAAGGCGCAAAGGCTCTGGTCCACCACGGCCCGTGAGGTGGTTTCCCGCATGGATTATTCCAGGATCGACAATCTGATTGCCCGCCTATTCTCCGTCAAATGGTGGATTCTCCTGTTTCTTGTCGCCGCCGTTCTCCTGTGGTACCTCGTCAGGCATTACCGGGATCTGACGAGCCTGTTCCATAAGTGCCTGATGGGATCGGTCATTGTTCACGTCATTCTTGTGCTGCTGCTGGCAAGTTGGAAGGTGGCCTCAACGATTGTCGAAACCGGCGCAGGGGCCCCCGAGGCCAGTCGTGAGATTTCCATCAATGTCAACGCGCTGGCCCGTGAGAAACTCACCATGGAACTTGCCGAGACCGTTGCGAGGTTGCCGGCGTCGGCGGTGACCATAGTATCAAAGCAGGCAGAACACTATGTGCCCCAGGCTGATTTCACCCCGGTCGAATCGGCGCCGACGAAGACCATCGTGGCGCGAAGCACGGTGGAGCCCGTTCTGCTGGACAATGCCCCCTCGGCGCCCCGCGAGGCCGTCACCACCACCCGTGAAGGGACGGTGGCCGCGCCAACGCTGGACGATCTGCCGCCCATGGAAACCACGGCGGCGGACGCCGTCATGGAAACGCGTACCGACATGGGCGAGGCGAAGGCGGGGAAACCGGCGGAGGTCTTCGAGCGGACGCTCAACGTGCCCGGCGTCTCCGCGGTCAAGATTGAGTATGCGAGATCCAATGGGGTGGGGGTTGCCTCGGCGCCGGGTGTCGCGGGAGCCGATCACGTTGCCCGGCACACCGCATCGGTGGCGGGGGCCTTGCGGGCGGTGGACGGCGGCGTCTCCGGAACGCCGGTGGCGGGTACGGGCGGAAAGAAGGTCCGCCTGTCGAGCGGGGGGGATACCTCGTCGGGGCCCGGCAGCATCAGTGGTCCGGGCGAGGTTGTTTCGTTGATGTTGGCTTCTGACGGGAACGACTCGGAGTTACGGGGCGTGTTGCCGGGCGAACTGGCTGTTCCCCAGGGCGCGTTTGACAAGATGTCGCCCTACACCATGCGCGAAGGGGGGAAACCTTCGGTTCAGCAGGTGACGGGACTTGGAGGCAGCGGCGAAACCGAAGGGGCGGTGGGTCGTGCGCTTGACTGGTTCTCCAAGCATCAGGAGGAAGACGGGCGCTGGTCTATCCAGAAACATGGTGGTGAACAGGGGCATGATGTGGCGGCCACGTCGTTCGCCCTGCTTTGTTATCTCGGATGGGGGGTCAAGCATGACAAACCCGGACAATATCAGATTCCTGCCGCCAAGGCCGTTGATTGGCTCGTGAAGCAGGTTCAGGCGGACGGTGATGTCCGGGGTCCGAAAGGCAACATGTATGACCAGGGCATTGCGGGGATCGCGCTGGCGGAAGCCTATGCGTTGACCCATGATCCGGTGCTTGGAACCTGTGTCAGCAATATAACAGGGTTCATCCAGCGTGCGCAGAACAGCAAGACCGGGGGTTGGCGTTACAAGCCCAATGATGGGGGTGATACATCGGTACTGGGTTGGCAGACCATGGCCTTGGTGAGTGCCAGCATGGCGGGAATCAAAGTGCCGCAGGAGCATTTCGAACGGGCCGGCCGGTGGATGACGTCGGTCAGTAGCGGCGATCGGGGCGGGCTTTATGGTTACGCTGACGCGAAAGCGACCAGGGCGATGACCGCCGAGGGGATGTTCTGCAGGCAGATTCTGGGGGTTCCGCCGGATGATCCGAAGATGCAGGAAGGGGCCAACTATCTGCAACTTCAACCCCCGGGGAAGGGGCAGAAGGATCTGTACTATTGGTACTACGGCACTCTCGCCATGTACCAGCACGGCGGTCCGACCTGGGACGACTGGAATAGAAATCTGAAGGCGATTCTGCCCCCGTTACAGGTCACCCAGGGAGAGGACGCCGGTGCCTGGTTGCCGAGCGGGATCACGCTGGGTGACCGGATGGGCAAGGTGGTCTGCACGGCCATGGCGACGTTGACCTTGGAGGTTTACTATCGTTACCTGCCTTTTTCATTTACGAAAGGGGTGCAACCCGCACAAGCGGCGCGTCCGGTGGCGCCTGCCGGGGAAGCAGTCCCCGGGCCTTGAGTGTCAGGGTGGGGGGGGAGGCGGTTCTTTAACGTTTGGACAGTGCGGGTATCCTGGCCGGCCTCCAGGAGATGGGTCGCAACGGAATGGTGGAAGCAATGAGGTGTGAACCGGATCGTCAACCCCGCCGCGCGCACCGCCTCGCGAACGGCCCGCTGGAGATGCTGTTCGCCAACAGGTCACTGGTGGGATCAACTCTGGTTTGGGACTCTCAGAGACAAAGAGTAGTCAGTTGGAGAACTCCGGCGGATCGAGTGAACCAGTCATCCGGCAAGGCTGCGCACACCGTGCCGTTACGGCTCAACCGCCAAGGACCCTTGACCGAGCGTTTGACCCGCTCTGCCGTCTTGGGGGTACCCGCGTCGCGCGTGAAGGTCAACGTTAGCAGCAGATGATTGACAAGACGTACAGAGTGTGCGAAAGTGCACGTCATGAACACAAAGCTAACCTTGCGATTGGACGATGTGCTTGTGGTGCAGGCGAAAGCGGAAGCTGCGCAACGTGGCAAGTCGGTTTCACAGATGTTTGCCGAGTTCGTGGCGTTGCTTGCGCCCAGCAGGCGTGAGCGCGCTCTCCCTCCGGTGACCGGATCACTCCTGGGCATCATGAAGGGCCGCCGGCTATCCGAAGCGGACTACAAAAAACATCTTCGGGAGAAGTACTCGTGAGGGTCTTGGTCGACACCAATGTCGTTCTCGACGTCCTGCTTGACCGGCGACCCTTTGCCGATGCCGCCACCCAGGTGTTCGCACTCGTCGAGGAATCCAAAATTGAGGGGCTCCTCTGCGCAACAGCGATCACGACAGTTGACTACCTGCTCGGCCAGGCCCTTGCCCCGGAGAAGGCGCGCGACGCGCTTCAGCGGCTTCTTGGCCTGTTCGAGATTGCCCCCGTGAATCGTTCTGTACTCGAACATGCTTTGCGGAGCGGGATCACCGACTTTGAGGATGCAGTCTTGGAGCAGGCGGGGTTCTTGGTCGGGGTGGACGCGATCACGACTCGTAACGTCAGCGATTTCCGGAAGTCGAAGGTCACGGTCTTCGACCCCACAGAGTTGATCGCCGTCGTCAAAGGTGCGGAGTCTGCGAACCAGAGGCCGAACCGTACCGTTGCCCCGCGCGGACGCGGTGCAACGTCCGGTTGGCCCTCGCGTTCGAGCTAAGAGATGACGACAATCATGATGATCGTCTTTTTCATGGGCTTTGTCGGCTCACCCTGTTGAGTGGACCGCTACGGTCGAGACACTCATCAAGAAAACGGAAAACAACGGCATCCATGGCAAACTCGCCACCATGACGCCGGGCGTTGAGGGAAATTGGGCTGATGGGCAGGTCCACTGCGGATGTTTAACGTTTGCCTCCATCGGGGAC
Source organism: uncultured Verrucomicrobiota bacterium (assembly GCA_964535015.1). Taxonomy (GTDB): domain Bacteria; phylum Verrucomicrobiota; class Kiritimatiellia; order CAIKKV01; family CAITUY01; genus CAZDUS01. The sequence goes on from CAZHRU010000017.1 coordinate 34,900, forward strand.
AAACCCGGTGGGCGGTAGATGGCATGCCGCCAGAACTTGGAGGTGCGCCCGGTTGTTCATGGGCTGGACAAATGCGGAGACAAACCGTATCTTTTTCAGATTGGCTTGGATGGTGTTTTGGTGGAAATGCGACTGAATACAAAGTAGAGGAGACGACAAATGTTCATTCGGCAATGCAGGACTATCGTGTGTGTCATCGGGGTGTTTGGGGTTGCGAATCTGGGATGTGCCAAGGGGCTGCCTGAAGGATTTGACAAGCAGAGTCCGACGTTCCGTGGCGCCACCGGAATGGGTGTGTATCGCGATGCCGTCGCCCTGCCCACGGCGTGGAGCGAGAAGGATTCCAAAGGGGTTCTGTGGAAAGCGAAACTGGATCTGCCCGGGTGGGCCAGTCCCGTGGTCTGGGGCAGCAAAGTGGTGGTGACGGGAGCCGATGCGGAGAAGCGGGCGGTAATCTGTTTCGATGCCGTGACAGGTAAGCAGTTGTGGAAGACCGAACTGCCCAAGGTGGAAGGGGCCTCGGCGGAGTACACATTGGACACGCAAAGCGAACAATGGAACGTCCGCATGCACGCCGCGTCCACGCCGGCGACGAATGGCAAGCAGGTTTTCGCCCTGTTCTCCAACGGTCAATTGGCGGCCCTGGACTTGGAAGCCGGGAAGGTGGTCTGGACGATCGGGTTGGGCGAGGTCAGCGGGAATTCATACGGGGTGGCCAGTTCGTTACTCATCTCGGGTGATACCGTGATCGCCGTGTTCCAAGGCGCATCATCGTTTGTTGCCGCCTATGATGTGGCGACGGGCAAGGAGAAATGGAAGACGGCGCGCAAGAGTTCGACGTGGGCGTCGCCTATTCTGGTCGCGACGGCATCGGGCAAGAGTCTTGTGGTGTTGCCGGCCGATCCGGATGTTACGGCGTGGGATGCGGAGACCGGCAAAGTCGTGTGGACGGTGAATGTGGTGACGACCAGTCCGCAGTATTGTGTCGGTCCGTCGCCCGTCGTTGCGGATGGGATGATCGTGGTGAATTGCGAAAACAATGGGATAGTGGGCATTGATGCGGAGACCGGCAAGAAGGTGTGGAGTCTGGCGGAACTCGCCAATGGCGAAGGTTTTCCGGATGGCGTGAGCATGGCCACCGATGGAAAGAACGTCTACCAGTACTTCAAGTCCTGTCTGACTGCAGTGGCCGCCAAGACGGGCAAGGTGATCAAGCAGAAGGACACGGACGATTCCTCCACGTATGCGTCGCCTGTTTTCGCGGCGGGCAACCTTTACCTGTTCGGAACCAGCGACACGATGATTCTGAAGGCGGATCCGGCGGGTGATTTTCCTTCGGTGGGCAAGGGATCGCTGAAGGAGTCCTTTGAGGCCAGTCCTGCGGCGGCCAACGGGCACCTGTTCATCCGGACGGATGAATCGCTTTACTGTATCGGGGCGAAGTAATGGTCGAGTCCCAAGGGGACTAACACGTGAGGATTCCAGGATGAGAATGCCGGACGGCAGGGATTTCGAGTTCTGGGATGACCGCACGGTGTATCGCCGGGTTTTGCATGTGGCCGCGCTTCATTCCCAGGCGGCGGATGCAAATCCCGGCACGCTGGAACGGCCGTTTCGAACGATTGGCCGGGCAGCCGACGTGTTGCAACCCGGCGAGAAGGTGGTGATCCATGAAGGGGTGTATCGCGAACGGGTGACGCCGCCCCGTGGCGGAACGGGCACCGCCGCCATGATTGCCTACGAGGCCGCGCCGGGCGAGCGTGTTATTCTGCGCGGGTCAGAGCGGTGGGAGGCGTTCCGCGCCCGGTTCCGCGCCACGGATAATGTCCGCCATTCCCGTCCGGTTTCCGGCGATCCGATGATTTGGATGGGCGATTTGCCGGAGGAGCTTTTTCAGGGGTACAACCCCTTCCTGATCAACAACACCAGTGAGGTCATGCTGCTTTACGGGCATGTGTGGACCCCGGCGGAGATGAAGCGGTATCTGCTCAAACGCGGCATGTTGATCTGTAACGGGCGGCCTTTGGAGCAGGTGCAGTCCGAGGGTGAACTGCTGGGAGGATCGGGCCGGTTCTGGGTCGATGTCTTGAGTCATGCGCTCTATTTCCGGCTGCCCGGTGACGCGGATCCGTTGAAGGCGGATCTTGAATTGACGACTCGCGAGCAGATCTTTTCGCCGCGCGAAAGGGGGTTGGGTTATATCCGGGTTTCGGGTCTGGTGCTTGAACATGCGGCCGACCCCATGACGCTGACGACCCTGCAGCATGGCGCCCTGAGTACAGGGGCCGGTCATCACTGGATTATTGAGGACTGTACGGTGCGCCACTGCAACGCGACAGGCGTGGATGTCGGGTTACAGACGAGTGGCCGGTTCGATCCGCTGCCGGAGCGGGGACATCACGTGGTGCGGCGGAACATGATCAGTGACTGCGGGATCACGGGTCTGTGCGGCCTGGGAAATCCCGAGGACACTCTGGTGGAGGGGAATCGGTTTGAGGCGATTGGCGGCCTTCAGATTGAACGGATGTTCGAATGCGCCGGACTGAAATTCCATAGGTGCAGGCGGGTGTTGATTCGCGGGAACGCATTCCGCCGGCTCCGGCAGGCCTGCGGGATTTGGCTGGACTACCACTGCGGCATGAACCGCGTGACCGGCAACCTGTTTCAGGATATCGACAGCATCTTCGGCGGCATTCATGTGGAGAGCAGTTTCGATCCGCATTGGATTGATGGCAATGTATTCTGGGACATGAGGTCGTGGCGGGCGGCCGATTTTCCGGCGGAGTCGCCGATGCGCGGTGGCCATGCCGTCTTTGCCGACTCCTGTGATTACGTGACCGTTGCCCATAATTTCTTTGGTCCGACGGTCAGTTACGCGGTGGCGTGCCACTTCAAGCAGGCTGACCGGATTGTGGCCGGTCGTGTCGGGTTAAACCGCGGGCATCGCATCCTGAACAACGTGTTCTACCGGTGTGCGAAACGTGTGCTCTTCGGGCGGCGGGAGGACAACGTCTGTGACGGCAATGTCTATGATGAAACGGGTGATGCCGGCTCGATGTGTCTGTACCGGCCGGAGCCGGCGGTTATCTTGAATCTTGAGACGTGGTGCGATTACACAGGGATGGACCGGAGTTCGGCGCAAGTGAAACTGGCGGCGGACGTTGAGGGCGAGGGAGGCGGTTTGATGCTTGGGCGGAGTTCGTGCGATGTACGTCCTGTGCCGGTTACCGAGGGAATGGAGTATGGGGCCCCCGGTCCGTTCAGTTTGGAACTTTGGGAGGCGGGGGTGGGCGGCCCTTGGGTCAGGCATGCGTTGGCGCCCGCGATTTAGCAAGTCGAAAGGATGGTGGACAATGAGAATGCGTCTATTGGGGGCTGTGGTCCTGATTTTGGCGGTGGTATTGGGCATCCGGATGGCGATGGAACGAAGCGGTTCGGGGGGCGCGGCCCAGGGGAACGTGGAGGCAAAGGTTGTGGTGCCGGCACCGAAACCGGTTGTACCTGCGTCGAGTCAGGTGTGGCGGAGGGTTTGGACGTATCCTGCCGGCGCTCCGGTGGCGGGGGTGCCGGTGAGTCTGGGGGATGGGTGGGTAGTTGCTACGGACAAAGGGCGCGTGGTGGCCCTGGATGGAAAAGGGCAGGAACGCTGGTCTCATACGTTTGCCGGGATGAGTTTTGCCGGATCACCGGCTGTGGCGGGCGATGTGGTGGTTGTGGCGGGCAGTGATGGGGCCGTTGGCGCCTTGGGTGCCGCGGCGGGGAATGTCCTGTGGCAGGTGCCGGGCACCGCGTCGGTTCGCCATGGCCCCCGTGCGATCCGGGTTGGAGATGCATGGCGGGTGGTACTGGTGGCGAATGCGGATGGTGTACTGCACTGTCTGGATGCCAAGACGGGACAGGAGGTCTGGAAATCCGAACCGACCAACCGGACGGACGGTCCGGCCGCCGGCGACGGTCAGTTGATTGTGTATGGGAATTGCGACGCGGCGGTTCACTTCTTTGACGCCGCGACCGGCACACACAAGGGATCGGTGCCGGTGGGGACTGATGCCCAGATGGCCGGGGGCATCGTTCTGCATGAAGGCCGCGCCTATGGGGGGACCCGGGCCGGCGAATTGGTCTGTGCGGATGCGGGGAGTCTTGCGCTGGTGTGGCATGTTTCCGTGGCTGGTGCGGAGGCCTATAGCACCCCTGCGGTAGCGAAAGGCCTTGTGGTGATGGGCACACCCGAAGGCAAGTTGGCGGCGTTCGATGCGAAGGACGGGACCGCGCGGTGGAGTGTGGCGCTCAGCGGTACGGTTTCCGCCGTGTGCGTGGTGGATGACGCGGTGTTTGTTGCGGATGGCGGCACCCTCACAGGGTTGCGCCTGGCGGACGGCGGTAAGTTTACGTCGCTGCCTGTCGGTGATAATGTTGCCGGTCCCGCCTGCAACAACCGGGTAATGGCCGTGGCTGACGATGGCGGGAACGTCATTGCCGTAGCCGGCGAATAGCAGGAGGCGAGTGATGAGCGATCCCGTTGTTATGTTGAAAGGTGTAGTGCGGCGTTTCCAGATGGGCGACGCGCCCCCTGTTGAGGTGTTGCGGGGTGTGAACCTTGAAGTGGCGCCGGGTGAGAGTCTTGCCGTCGTCGGGCCTTCCGGTTCGGGCAAGACGACGTTGTTGCAGTTGGTTGGCGCGTTGGACATTCCCGATGCGGGAACGGTGGTGTTCGAGGGACGGGATCTGGCGGCGCTCAGCGAACTGGAGCGAGGCGCATTGCGGAGTCGGCGGATCGGGTTTGTCTTTCAGTTGCATCACCTCCTGCCGCAACTCACGGTGCTGGAGAATGTGCTGGTTCCGGCATGGGCGACCGGCGATGCGGCGGCCTGTCGCGACCGGGCGCTGGCCTTGTTGGAGCGAGTGGGGTTGCGGGATCGGCGCGACCACCGGCCGGCGCAACTGTCCGGCGGGGAACGCCAGCG
>CAZHRU010000018.1:0-39583 GCA_964535015.1 uncultured Verrucomicrobiota bacterium
GGATTGCCGGATGGATCATCAAGCCGGTGGAGATTGACGATGTGCCGATCATCAGTGCGGCGCTGTACAGTTCGCGTTACTCCGAGCACGAGTTGTACCGGGTGGCCGAGGAGGTGGCGGGGCGGTTGCAGCATGTGCCCAACAGTTCCCGGATTACGTTACATGGCGGGCGGCCGCGCAAGGTGCAGGCGTACCTCAATCCCGAGCGGCTGGCGGCGTACAATCTTTCGGCGATGGAGATAGCGGGGGCGTTGAAGGTTTCCAATGCGCAGATGGACAGCGGGTCATTTGAGCGGGGGAATCGCACGATTGCCGTGGAGACGGGACCGTTCCTGCGCGACGTGAACGACGTGGCCAGTGTCCTGGTGGGCATGCAGGGCGACCGGCCGGTCTACCTGCGTGACGTGGCGCGGGTGGTGGACGGGCCGGATGAGGTGAGTACGTATTCCAGGATAGGATTTGGGAGGGGACTGCGTTCGCCGGGGACGGCGAACGCCACCTTGATGGACAATGAAGGGAAGTCGTATCCGGTGGTGACGGTGGCGGTGGCCAAGAAGAAGGGCAGCAATGCGGTCTGGATGGCGCGGGATGTGGAAGCCATGCTGGAGGGGCTGAGGGGGAGCGTCATCCCCGATGAGGTCAAGGTACGCATTACGCGCAACTATGGTGAGACGGCCAACGAAAAGGTCAACAACCTGGTGGAGAGTCTGGTCATTGCGATCATCACGGTCATCGGGTTGATTGCGCTGGTGATGAACTGGCGGGTGGGAGCCATTGTGGTTCTGGCGGTGCCGATCACCTATTCGTTGACGCTGCTGGTGAACTATCTAGCGGGGTACACGATCAACCGGGTGACGTTGTTTGCGTTGATTCTGGCGCTGGGGTTGCTGGTGGACGATCCGATTGTGGGGGTGGAGAACATCTGGCGGCATCTGGCGATGGGCAAGTTGCCGCGGTTGCGGGCGGTATCGGCGGCGATGAACGAGGTGATGCCGCCGGTGGTGCTGGCGACGCTGGCGGTGATCGTGGCGTTTGTGCCGATGTTCTTCATCACCGGGATGATGGGGCCTTACATGCGGCCGTTGGCGTTGAACATGCCGCTGGCGATGATCGGTTCGATGCTGGTGGCGTTTGCCATCACGCCGTGGGTCTCGAACAAGTTGCTCAAGGTGGAGGGGCATCAGGCGGAGGAAACGGATATCCGCGGAACGGCGACCTATCGGTTTTATGCGCGCATTATGGGGCCCCTGGTGGAGTCCAAGGCGAAGACGGCGGTGTTACTGGTTGTGACGGCGATGTTGTTTGGCGGATCGGTTTATCTGGCGCTTTCGGGGCGGGTCCCGCTCAAGATGCTGCCATTCGACAACAAGAACGAATTCCAGGTGGTGGTGGACATGCCGGAGACGGCGACCCTGGAACGTACGGACGCGGTGGTGCGGGAGGTGGAGTCGTACTTGCGGACCATTCCCGAGGTGACGGACTTCACGTCGGCCGTCGGGTTTGCCTCGCCGATGGACTTCAACGGGCTGGTGCGGCACTACTACCTGAGGGAGGGTCCCCAGGTGGCGGATATCCGGGTCAATCTGTTACCGCGCAAACAGCGCGCGATGGACAGTCATTCCCTGGTCCTGCGGATTCGCAAGGATGTGGAGGCGCTGGCGGCGCGGACGGGGGCATCGCTCAAGTTGGTGGAAGTGCCGCCCGGGCCGCCGGTGTTATCCACGGTGGTGGCGGAGATTTACGGGCAACCGCATCACCGGTATGGCGATCTGGTGGATGCCGCGCAGACGGTGAAGACGCGGATGCAGAGGGAGGAAGGGGTGGTGGACGTGGATGACTCGGTGGAGGCGGGGCAGGAGAAGCAGTTCTTCCGGGTGGACCGTGAAAAGGCGGCGCGGAACGGCATTGCGGTTGAAGACGTGGTGCAGACGCTGCGCATGGCGTTGAGTGGGATACCGGGGGGAATGGTTCATGAGCCGGCGGAGCAAAATGAACTACCGATTGTGTTGCGGTTATCGCGCGACAAGCGGTCCGATGTGGAGCAGTTGAAGAATCTGGTGGTCAAGGGGCGTGGGGGCCAGGGGGTACCCTTGGGTGAGCTCGGGCGGTTTGAGGAGCAGGCGCTCGAGAAGACCATTTTCCATAAGAACCAGGAGCGGGTGGTGTATGTGACGGGGGAGATGGCCGGGAAGGGGCCGGCGTATGCGGTGTTGAATCTGCAATCGTGGTTCAAGAAGCAGCCGTTGCCGCCGGGGATCCGGGCGGAGTGGGCCGGGGAAGGGGAATGGAAGATCACGGTGGATGTGTTCAGGGATTTGGGGTTGGCGTTTTCGGCGGCGTTGGTGGCGATTTACATTCTGCTGGTGTATCAGACCGGGTCGTACTCGCTACCCGGCATCATCATGATGTCCATACCGTTGACGATGATCGGGATCATGCCGGGGTTCTGGTTGCTGAACCTGGTGGTCAACCGGCCGGTGGGGGGGTACGAGACGCCGGTATTTTTCACGGCCACGGCGATGATCGGGATGATCGCCTTGGCGGGGATTGTGGTGCGCAACGGGATCATCCTGGTTGATTTCATCCGCACGTCGCTGGAGGGGGGGGTGGCCTTGCGGGATGCCATTCTGGAATCGGGCGCGGTACGGTTTCGTCCGATTTTCCTGACGGCGGGGGCGGCATTGCTGGGGGCATGGCCGATCACGCTGGATCCGATTTTCAGCGGACTGGCCTGGTCGGTGATTTTCGGGTTACTGGTTTCGACGGCGTTCACGCTGGTGGTGATTCCGTTGATGTACTACTGGCTGGTGGGGAAGCGGGGAGTGGGTGAAGGGTGAGATGATTTGCATAGATGGACAGGATGAAGCGGAGAAGGGAAAAGCTTCACAAAGGGAGGGTGGGTTGCCATGCTCTGGCCATAAGGCGTTGCGTGTGATTGGCGAGGGAGGGTGATGATGATGGAACTGAAGAGGATGGTTGATTATCTGGACCGGGTGCTGAAGGTGGCGGAATTCAAGGACGACTCGCACAATGGGTTACAGGTGGAGAATTCCGGCAAGGTCAGGCGTGTCTGTGTGGGGGTGGATGCATCGCTGGCGTTCTTCAAGCGGGCGGCGGAGCGCAAGGCCGATCTGGTGGTTTGTCACCATGGGATCAGTTGGGGTGATTCCCTCAAGCGGATTACGGATTTGAACTATCGCCGGGTGAAGTTCCTGATGGATCATGACATGGCGCTTTATGCCTGCCATCTTCCGCTGGACGCACATCCGGTATTGGGAAACAACGCGCGGATTTGCAAGGGGTTTGGGTTGCGGCGGCTGAAGCCGTTCGGGGTTTACCATGGGGCGCCGCTTGGGTTCAGTGGGGTCTTACCGAGGCCGGTGGCGTATGGGGATTTCAAGAAACGGGCGCACCGGCTGTTTGGCAACACGGTCTGCACGTTGGACTTTGGAAAGCGGAGGGTGCGGACGGTGGCGGTGGTATCCGGCGGAGCCGCCGACCAGGTTGCCGAAGCGGGGCAGAAGGGGATCGACGTGTATGTCAGCGGGGAGCCCAAGTTGGTGGCGCATCATCTGGCGCAGGAGTATGGGATCAATGCCATTTTTGCGGGTCACTATGCCACGGAGGGGTTCGGGGTCAAGGCGGTGGGCGACGTACTGAGGAAGCGGCTCAAGGTGGAGGTGGAGTTTATCGATATGGGGATCCGGTTGTAGGGGTGGGGGACCACAGACTACAGACTACAGACTACAGACCACAGACTTCAGACACTACGGACTACAGAAGACGGGCTACGGATATCATTATGAAAGACGGTGGGAATCGTTGGCGGCGGCTGGCTGAAGAGGAGGTGGCGCGGACTCTGGGGCGGTTGCCCGGGCAGTTGCGCGAAAAGGCTGGTGCGTTGCCGGTGACGTATGAGGGGAGGCCGGGGCGGGACTTGCTTGACGAGGGGGTCGAGTCTGACACGATGGGGTTGTTCGTAGGGCCAGCGTTCGAGGATGAATTAGCGGTTGGAGCGGATGTTCCTTCGCAGATCATCTTGTTCCTCGATGTGATCCGGGACGAGGCGGAGGAAGACGAGGGGATATTCCGGCAGGAAGTTCGCACGACGTATCTGCATGAACTGGGTCACTACTTGGGATTGGACGAGGCGGGGTTGGAGGATCGGGAGTTGGGGTGAGGGGGGGTGGGTAGTGAATGGTGAATGGTAGATGGTGGATGGGGAATGAAGGGCAACAGTTCGACGTCTTGATTTGTTGCGGGGAATGAGTAAAGTGGCGCTCTACATGCCACTTTTGACCATAGAATCCGGACGCAGAGTGCTGATGGCGTCTTCTGATCGTGTCCAGATCTGCTGCCTCCGGACATGCCTCAATAAGGATCATCTTCTCCGGGGCTACACGGTCAACAAGAAACGCCTGTTGGAGCAGAATACCCGGCTTAAGGAATTGCAGAAGACCGTGGAACTGATGGGGCGGGTCGCGCTTGACGGCGTATGACGGGTTTGGTTGTTATGGGTACCTTTTTGGAGGGGTCTTGAATGTCTGACACAAATTATGGTTTGTTGTTGCAGGGTGAGGCGGCGGATTTGCGGCGGGAGATGGATAAGTTCCTGGCGCAACCGGTTGATATGCGGTGGGTTCCGGAGGGGGACAAGCCGGGTCGGTTCCTGACCACGATCCGTGAGCCTGTTTCCGTTACCGGACCGGGAACGTTTTTTGGCAAGGCCCAGCGGACACTACGGTTTGAACCCTGTGAGACCGAGGGGTGGTGGTTGCAGCGTACCGATCTGCCGGATTCGATGCCGATCCGTGTTTCGGCGAACAACATTTGGACTACCCAGCGGAACATTGTGCTTTGCAGCGGGTCGCCGCACAACTATGTGCGCATGGTGGAACATATTGTGGCGTTGCGGCTCGGATTGCGATTGGACAACGTGATGATCAAGATGGATTCCGGCGATCCGCCGTTGTTTGATCGGGGGAGCATGGATCTGGTGGAAGCGATTGATCGTGCCGGGATTCGTGAGACGGCCAGTCTGGTGCCCTATGTGACGGTGCGCGAGCCGGTTTCCATCATGGGCCCGAACGGGAGTTTCCTGGTGGTGAAACCCTGCACCGGCGGGGTGCCGGTGTTGGACATTGACTGTGCGGTAAACTTCAAGACGGCGATCGGGCAGCAGCGTCTGCAGATGCGGTTGACGCCGGAGACGGCGCGGCACGGGGCCTTGGCGCGAACGAACTGCTCGTTTGCCCAGATGGCCTTTGTGAAAACGGTAGGCCAACTATTTGCCGATACGCGCAACATTGGGTACACGCCCCGGAACATCCTGATTGCCGGGCGGTGGGGGTATTACAACAAGCCGATGCTGATGCATGAAGGGAAGTCGCTGGAGGCGGTGTGGCATCGAGTCATCCTCGATCTGGTGGCGGCGCTGGCGCTGATGGATACCGGTCGGTTTGTGGGCACGGTACAGTCGTACAAGGCGGGGCATGCACTGGATTGCACGTTGGTGCGCCTGCTCTACGAACGCAACCTGCTCTGCCCGTTTGAGCCGGTCAATACCTGATGAACTACATCCAAGGGTTTAGGAATCCTGTTGTTGCCGCCGCGATCCGCAGGCGGGTTGATGAATTGGCCGCCGAATTGCAGCCCCGGGGGCGGCGGGTGAACGTCATGGAAATTTGCGGGACCCACACCATGGCGATTGCCCGGTACGGCATTCGCGATATTCTACCTCCCAACGTGGACCTGATCAGCGGGCCGGGTTGTCCGGTATGTGTGACACCGGCGAGTTATATTGATGTGGCCATTGCCCTGGCGGAAAGGGGCGTCATGGTGGTGAGTTTCGGGGATATGCTGGCGGTGCCGGGGGCGCGGTCCACGCTGGCGGAATGCCGTGCACGCGGCGGGGTGGTGGAGGCTTGTTACAGTCCGATGCGCGCGCTGGAGTTGGCCGAAGCGTATCCGGACCGCGAGGTGGTGTTTCTGGCCATCGGGTTTGAGACGACGATTGCGCCCGTGATCTGCCTGGTGGAGCAGGCCGAGCGGCGGGGGTTGAACAATGTGTCATTACTGACGGCGTTCAAGTTGGTTCCGCCGGCGTTGCTGGCGTTGCTGTCCGATCCCTCCATCCGCATTGACGCGTTCTTGTGTCCGGCGCATGTCAGTGCCATTATCGGCGCTGATGCCTACCGGCGCTTTGCGGAGACGTATCACGTGCCCTGTGTGGTCGCGGGATTCGAGCCGCTGGACATCCTTTATGGGATACAGGGTATTCTCGAGCAAATGCGGCGCGGGGTGGCGGAAGTGGCCAACGAGTACTCGCGGGTGGTTACGGCGGGTGGGAACCGCAAAGCCCAGGCGATGATGGCTACGTATCTGGAGCCGGTGGATGCGGCGTGGCGCGGTATCGGGGTGATTCCGCAAAGCGGATTGGGTTTGAAGGCCGAGTATGCGGGATATGATGCCGAACGGCGGCATGGGGTGAAGGTGGAACTGGGAAGCGAGAATCCGGCCTGCGCCTGCGGTGAGGTGTTGAAGGGCAAGATGAAGCCGCCGGAGTGTGCGCTGTTTGGCGCGGGTTGTACGCCGGCCCATCCGGTGGGTCCCTGTATGGTCAGTTCCGAGGGGACGTGCGCGGCATACCACAAGTATGTGAAGCGTGGGAAGTGAGACGTGAAGCGTGAAAAGTGAAGCGTTGATACAGTTGGGCGATGGGGGAGGCGGATTGCTTTCGCGGGATCTGATCCGCGAGGAGATCGTATCGCGCTTTGGCGGTGGAGTCTTGAAAGGTCTTGCGGATGCGGCCACGCTGGCGATGCCGGACGGCAAGGCGCTGGTGTTCAGCACCGACGGGTACGTGGTCCAGCCGCTCGAATTCCCTGGCGGCACCATTGGCGACCTTGCGGTTCACGGGACGGTGAACGACATCGCGGTGTGCGGGGGCAGGCCCCGGTGGTTATCCCTGTCGCTGATCCTGGAGGAAGGGTTGCCGCGGGTCACGCTGGCGCGGGTTCTGGATTCGATCAAGCGGGCGGCGGAGGATTGCGGGGTCGAGGTGGTCACTGGAGACACCAAGGTGGTCGCGAGGGGCCAGTGTGATGGAATGTATGTGACCACGTCGGGGATCGGGGAATTGATGGGCGGATTCTGTCTGGGGGCGGAGCGTGTGCGGCCGGGCGATCGCCTCCTGGTGAGCGGCCCGCTTGGTGATCACGGCATGGCGGTGTTGGCGGCGCGGAAGAACATCTGCATCCGGAACGGTCCGAAGAGCGACACGGGGCCGGTTCATCGTCTTGTGCAGGCGGTGCAACCGATGGCGGGGACGATCCGGTTTATGCGTGACCCGACGCGGGGCGGTCTGGCGGCGACACTGAATGAGTTGGTGGAGGACCGTCCGGTGGGGGTGTTGTTATGTGAGACGCTTCTGCCGTTTTCGGCCGGGGCCCGGGCGGTGGCGGAGATGCTGGGACTTGACCTGTTGCAGGTGGCGTCCGAGGGTCGTATGGTGCTGGTGTGTGAGGCCGGTGCGGCGGAGGCGATCCTGGCGGTCTGGCGTGCGTTACCTGAGGGGCGCCTGGCGACGGAAGTGGGCGTGGTGACCGAGCGTGGCGGGCGTGTGTTGATGGAGACGATTACCGGAGGGCAGCGGTTGGTGGATGTGCCACGCGGTGAGTTATTGCCGAGGATTTGCTGATGCACGAACTTTCCATAGCGATGGCGCTGGTCGAGCAGGTGGAGGCGGTGGTGCGAGAGCGGAAGGCGGCGGGGGTGGCGAAGGTTAGCGTGACGGTGGGGGCGCTTTCCGGGGTGGATTCCGAGGCGTTGCGGGAGGCTTTCCCGCTGGCGGCGGAAGGCTCGGTGGTGGCGGGGGCGGACCTGGTCATCGAAGGGGTGGAGGCGGCGGTCCGGTGCAGGGGTTGCGGGAAGCGGTCGCGGCCGGAACCGCCTTTCATTTGCTGTGGGGAGTGTGGTTCGGGTGAGGTGGACCTTGAGGCGGGTCGGGAGTTGTACATCCACGCGATTGATATTGATGTTGAGGAAGGTGTTGTTTAAGGAGGTTGCCCGGGAGTACCCGGTTTGGGAGGGGAAACGGTTATGTGCAAGGATTGCGGTTGCGGCGATGTTGGGGGCCATCAGCATCACCACGTTCACCGGCATGGCGATGGGCATGAGCACCCGCATGGGGAGCATGACCACGCGCACGGCCATTCCCTGTTGGAACGGCGGACGATTCTGCTGGAGCGGAAGGTGCTTTCGGAAAACGACGCCCGGGCGGAAGCCAACCGGACCTGGTTGGCGGAGCGTGGTGTGGTGGCCATCAATTTGATTTCGTCGCCCGGTTCGGGGAAGACGTTCTTGTTGGAGCGCACGCTGGAGCGGTTGCGGGGGCGGGTGTTGTGTGCGGTGATTACGGGCGACCAGCAGACGGACAATGATGCGCGGCGTCTGCAGGGGAAGGGGGCGGTGGTCCGGCAGATCGAAACGGTCAGTGCCTGTCATCTGGAGGCGGGGCGGGTGGGTCAACTTCTGCCGGAGGTGGTGCAGAAGGGAGTCAAACTGCTGTTCATTGAGAATGTTGGAAACCTGGTTTGTCCGGCGGCCTTTGATTTGGGTGAGAACTTCAAGGTGGCGTTGCTATCGGCGACGGAGGGGGAGGACAAGCCCGTCAAGTATCCGGCGCTATTCGGCATGGCGCCGGTGGTGGTGTTGACGAAGATGGATCTGGCGCCGCATCTGGACTGGGATCTGGCGAAATGCCGCGAGTATCTACGCAAGATCCATCCCGGGGTATTTGTATTTGAGTTAAGCGCCAAGACCGGGCAAGGGATGGAGGCGTGGATAAACTATCTTGAGAATCTGGTGACCTAGATGGAAACCGTGCGCGACATTTTGAACCGGAAGGGGAGCGTCATTCGCGCCATTGGCCGCGGGGAGATGGTGTTGGAAGCCATTCGGCGGATGGATGAGTTTCATGTGGGGGCGTTGCTGGTGATGGAGGGGGAGAAGCTGGTCGGGATCATCACTGAGCGGGACTATGCCCGCAAAGTGATACTCAAAGGAAGGTCATCGGCGACGACGCCGGTGGGAGAGATTATGAGTCACCGGGTGGTGCATGTGGGAGTCGGGGATGCGGTCGAGCACTGTGTGGCGCTGATGACGGAGCGGAAGGTGCGGCACCTGCCGGTGCTGGAGCAGGGCAAGGTGGTTGGGGTGTTGTCGATGCGTGACCTGCTGGCCAGCCGGGCCGAGATGAACAAGTTCATCGCCGATCAGATGAGACTGCAGGGTTAGAATCGTTCGCCACAGGCCGGCGGCGAAACCGGTCAGGCGACTTTGTGCCCTTTCGGCAGGTTCAGGACAGGAGTCCGATTTCCCTGAGGCATTCCGCCAATCGCTTTTTGTTGGCCGCGGTGGTTTCGCACAGGGGCAGGCGGTAGACTTCCTCGATGAGACCGGTCATGGCCATGGCGGCCTTGATGGGGATGGGGTTGGTATCGACAAAGATATCGGTGAAGAGGCGGTGATACTTCATGTGCAAGGCGCGGGCCTCGTCCCAGCGGCCGGCGGCGGCGGCGTGGACCATATCGGCCACCGGTTTCGGGGCGATGTTGGAGGCGACGCTGACGACGCCCTTGGCGCCCACGGCCATCATCGGCAGGGTGAGCGGATCGTCGCCGGAGAGCACGGTGATGGAGCAGGCGCGCAGGATCTGGCTGACGCGGTCGACACTGCCGCCGGCTTCCTTGACGGCGACGATCTTGGGATGGGTGGCCAGCCGGGCGATGGTGGAGACTTCAATTTCGCGGCTGGACCGGCCGGGCACATTGTAGAGGACGACCGGGAGGCCGAGATCGGCGACGGCGGAGAAATGCCGGTAGAGTCCTTCCTGATTCGGCTTGTTGTAGTAAGGGGTGACCTGGAGGGTGCCGTCCGCGCCGGCGTTCAGGGCGTGGCGGGTCAGGACCAGGGCTTCGGCGGTGGAATTGGCGCCGGTGCCGGCGATAATCTTGAGTTTGCCTTTGCCGGCGGCGATGCAGGCCTCGATGATCTTCTCGTGTTCATCGACATCCACGGTGGGGGATTCTCCCGTGGTGCCGACGGGGACGATGCCGTCGATGCCGGCGGCGATTTGCAAGGCGATGAGGGCGCGAAGTTTCCCGTAATCCACAGTGCCGTTGGTATTGAACGGTGTGACGATGGCTGTATAGGCGCCGGTGAACATGATGCTTTCTCCTGTTGGAACAACCCCTGTTTTCTACGATACGATCCTGGTTTTCAAGCGGATTCCGTCGTGACCAGATCTTCCCATGATTCGCGTCGGCGGATCAGGGTGACTTTGTCGCCATCCACCATTACTTCCGCGGGACGCGGACGGCTATTGTAGTTGGACGCCATGGAAAATCCGTATGCGCCGGCGCTCAGGGCGGCCAGCAGATCGCCTTCGCCGGCGGCGGGGAGTACCCGGTCCTGTGCGATGAAATCGCCTGATTCGCAGATGGGGCCGACGAGGTCGCCCGTGACCGTCTTATCGGTGGCCGTCACCGGCAGGATTTCATGATGGGCCTGGTAGAGGGCCGGGCGGATGAGATCGTTCATGCCGGCATCGGCCACGATGAATGTTTTGAAGTGGCTTTCCTTGATGTACTGGACGCGACTGACGAGGATGCCGGCGTTGCCGACGATGCTGCGACCGGGTTCCATCACCACCTGCAGTCCGAGTTCCTTGAGGGTGGGCAGGACGGTGGCGGCGAAGACGGAGGGAGGGAGGGATTCCTGTTCGGGTTTATACTTGATGCCGAGGCCGCCGCCGATATCGAGGTAGCGGAAGGTCGGGTATGTTGCCTTGAGGGCGACGCAGACGGACTTGATTTTCTGCAATGCCTCGCCGAAGGGGTCAGCGGAAAGGATTTGGGATCCGATATGGACATGCAATCCGGCGATTTCGATGTTCGGGAGGGTGGCCGCCATGGCGTAGGCCTTGAGGGCGCGTTCCAAATCCAAGCCGAACTTGTTCTCTTTTTTGCCGGTGCTGATGTACTTGTGGGTTTTGGGGTCGACGTCGGGGTTGACGCGGAAGGCGATGCGGCCTTTGAGGCCGAGGCGCTGGGCGCATTCGGAAATGCGGCGGATCTCCGGTTCCGATTCGACGGTAAAGAACAGGATTTGTTCGGTGAGCGCGTATTCGATTTCCTCGCGGGTCTTGCCGACGCCGGCGAAGACGATCTTGTTAGAGGCGCCGCCTGCCTTGAGGACGCGGAAGAGTTCACCGCCGGAGACGATATCGAAACCGGAGCCTTCGCTGGCGAGGGTTTTGATGATGGCGATGTTCGAGTTGGCCTTGACCGAATAGCAGATCAGGGGTTTGACGTCCGCCATGGCCGAGGCGATGGCGCGGTAACGTTCGCGCAGGTGGGCGCGGCTATAGATGTAGAGGGGTGTGCCGTACCGGCGGGCGAGATTCTCGACGGAGGCGCCTTCGGCAAAAAGTTTTCCCGAGCGATAAGTGAATTCCTGCATGGCCATTCCTGTCTGTTCGTTTTGGAGCGCAATAGCTACCACAAAGGGGAAAGGCTGGCAATGGGGCAATGAAGGGCAAAATTCATTTGTTCAACAGGGGCGGGGTTTGGCATCATGCGCGCCATGCGGTTAACGATCATCATTCCCGCCCACAACGAGGAACAGCGCATTGGGCGTATGCTTGAGACGTACCTTCCGTTTTTTTCCAGGCGGCATGGTGCCGAGGTTGAATTCATTGTGGTTGTCAATGGATCGACCGATGGGACGGAGCGTCTGGTGGAAGGGTACAGGAAAGCCCATCCATTTTTGCGGATTCTGGTGGATCCCAATCCGATTGGCAAGGGGGGGGCGGTCATGCTGGGGTTCCGGGAGGCGCGGGGGGACTGGGTGGGATTCGTGGACGCAGACGGCTCCACGCCGCCGGAGGCGTTTCAGGATTTGATGGACAAGGCGGGGGATGCGGGGGCGATTATTGCGTCGCGCTGGTGCAAGGGGGCCCAGGTCAGTCCCCACCAGCCGCTGGGTCGGCGGGTGGCGTCAAGGTTGTTCAACTGGATCACCCGGATGTTGTTCGGGTTGAAACTGACGGACACCCAATGCGGGGCGAAACTGATGCGGCGGGAGGCGGTGTTGGCGGTGCTGCCCAGGCTGGGGATTACGCGGTGGGCGTTTGATGTGGACCTGTTGTTTCAATTGAAGCGGGCGGGAACGCAGATTCGGGAGATTCCGACGGTATGGCATGATGTGGAGGGGTCCAAAGTTCAAATGGCGAGGGCCTCGACGGAGATGCTGTTGGCGCTTACGCGGTTGAGGTTGATGTATTCGCCGTTCCGCGGGCTGGTAACCCTCTATCACAGGACCCTGGGACCGATTTTGCAGCCTGTGGGGGGTGAAGGCGATCAGTTGCTCTTTCATAGTCTGGTGCTGATGGTGGGTTCGCAAGTCGGCAATATCTGCAACATGCTGTTTCAGTTAGCCATGGTGCGGATGCTTTCCGACGTTGACTATGGTGTGATGGCCGCCATGCTGGGGTTGTTGATGGGGGTGGGGGCGCCGTTTGCGGTCTTGAGCGGGACGGCGACGCATTTTGCGGCACGGTTCATGAAGGCGCGGCGTCCCAACCAGGTGCGCACCTTGATGGTTGGCATGATGCAGGTGCTGACGGTGCCGGCGGCGGTGATGTTGCTGGTGTTGGTGTTCGGGCAGAGGGCGTTGGGCGCTTATTTCAATCTGGCCGATCCGTTGCCCCTCTATGTGGTGGGGGTCTCGGCGGTGATGATGGTCTACGGCACGGTTCCCGGCGGCATCCTGATTGGGATGCAGGCGTTTGGCTGGTCCATGGCGATTGGCAATGCCGCCAGTCTGTTGCGTTTTATTCTTGGGGTTGTGCTGGTCATGGCGGGGGCAGGGGCCGTGGGGGCGTTGACGGCGCAGGGATTGAGTGCGGTGGCAGTCGTCACGGGGGGTGTAATCCTATGCTGGCGGTTGATCCGGGGGAGTGAGGGGGTGGCAGGAGGGGAGGGGGAGGTGGCCGAGGGCGGGGGTGATGACGCCTTGGATATTCGGGAGACGTTGCGATACATGGGCGGATACATGGCGGCGTTCACGGGGTATGCGGTTCTGAGCAACGCCGACCTGATACTCGTGAAGCACTACTTTGATGGTCCGCAGGCGGGTGCTTATGCCAAGGCGGCGATGGTGGCCCGGATTGTCTTCTTTCTGCCGCAGCCTGTGGCGATGGCGCTCTTCCCCAAGGTGGTCTCCGGGGGTGAGACGTCGTATGCCAGCGGGCGGATACTGTTTAAGGCGGTGCTGCTGATGGGGGCGATCATCATGGGGGCGGGCGGGTTCTTTCTGCTCTTCCCGGAGTTGATGCTCCGTCTGATTGCGGGGACGGAGGATCCGGCGCTGGTTCCCGTGGTGCGGGGCATGGTCTTGGCGTTAACCCCCCTGACGTTCCTATCCACCCTTCTCAGTTACGAGTTGGCGCAGCGGCGGTTTGTGGTGGCGTTGCCGCTTGGGTTATGCGCGGCGGGATATTTGATGGCGGCGAGGTCGATCCACGAAACGCCGTTGCAGATTGTAGCGGCGCTGGGGGTGGCGGGGGCGGTGGCGTTGGTGTTCGTGGTGGCGCTGTTGCCGTGGGCGCGGATGAAAGCCGATGAAAGGACGGGCTTGGATTCATGAGCAAGAAGGCATTGATCACGGGTATTACCGGGCAGGATGGATCGTATTTGGCGGAACTCCTGTTGGACAAGGGGTATGAAGTCACCGGTATTGTCCGCCGGTCTAGTTCGATTGCGCGCAGTCGAATTGATCATGTGGTGGAGATGCGGCCGGGGGCCCCGTTGCGTTTGGAGTATGGGGATCTGGCCGACAGTTCGTCGTTGCGGCATGTGATGACCAAGATCAAGCCGGACGAAGTGTATAATCTCGCGGCGCAGTCCCACGTGCGGATTTCCTTCGATCAGCCGGAGTACACGGCGGATGTGACGGCGCTGGGCGTGTTGCGGATGTTGGAGGCTATTCGCGATTATACGGTGGCCACGGGGCACCAGGTGCGGTTCTATCAGGCGTCGTCGTCGGAGATGTTTGGGGCGGCGTCGCCGCCGCAGGGGGAGAAGACGCCGTTTCATCCGCGCAGTCCGTATGCGGTGGCCAAGGTGGCGGGGTTCTGGCAGACGGTGAACTACCGTGAGGCGTACGGGATGCATGCCAGCAACGGGATTCTTTTCAACCATGAGAGTGAGCGGCGCGGGGAGAATTTTGTGACCCGCAAGATTACGCGGGCGGCGGGTCGGATCAAGGTGGGGTTGCAGAATGAGTTATTCCTGGGGAATCTGGACGCCAAGCGTGACTGGGGTCATGCCCGGGACTATGTGGAGGCGATGTGGCTGATGCTCCAGCAGGAGCAGCCGGATGACTATGTGGTTGCCACGGGCGAAGCGTACAGTGTGGCGCAGTTCCTGGACGAAGTGTTCGGCATTCTGAACCTCGACTGGCATGACCATGTAAAGATTGATCCGCGGTTTTACCGGCCGGCCGAGGTGGATTACCTGCTGGGTGATGCCTCCAAGGCGCGGGCCAAGTTGGGGTGGAAGCCGCGCATCACGTTCAAGGAATTGGCGCGGGTGATGACGGACTATGATCTGGAGTTGGCTGAACGGGAAGCCCATGCGGCGTCCTTTGGCGGCAACCGGAAGTAGGGGGGGGGGAAGACAGAGGGTTCAGGGTTCAGGCATGGGAAATGGGTGGGGACAGAGGAAGGGAGCTGGAGCGCGGAGGAAGACAAGGCGGGGCAACTGCGAAAGTCGCGAAAGTGCTGAAAGCAAAGGGGGCGCCATGAGCAAGTGAAATCCGGCGCATGCTTGCGAAGGCCAAGCCGAACAGAACCGGGCGCGGTTGGGGTTTTGAGATATAGCGAAACTGCCTGCACCCGAACTCAGGTCTGGAACTGATGCCACGACCCTGATAATCTATCCACCATATTCAATTGAAGGGGAACCCCATGAAGAAGAACACGGATTATGTGGTGCGGGATTTGAAACTGGCTGATTTCGGACGCAAGGAGATTGAACTGGCCGAGAAGGAAATGCCGGGGCTAATGGCCATGCGCGCGGAATACGGCAAGCAGAAGCCGCTGAAGGGCGCCCGCATTACCGGGTCCCTGCACATGACGATCCAGACGGCGGTGTTGATCGAGACGCTCCAGCATCTTGGAGCCAAGGTCCGCTGGGCAAGTTGCAACATCTTCTCCACCCAGGACCATGCAGCGGCGGCCATTGCGGCCACGGGGACCCCGGTGTTTGCCTACAAGGGTGAATCGCTGGTGGAGTATTGGGAGTATACCGACCGTATCCTCGACTGGGGCAAGGGCAAGGGGCCGAACATGATCCTCGATGACGGCGGTGATGCGACGCTGTTTGTGCATCTGGGGTACCGGGCGGAGAAAGATCCTTCGATTCTCAATCGGAAGCCGGAGAGTCAGGAGGAGGCCATCCTGTTGCGTCAACTCAAGAAGTCGCTTAAGCGCGATCCCAAGCGGTTTCACAGGATCACCAAGGAGATCCGTGGGATCAGCGAGGAGACCACGACAGGAGTGCACCGTCTCCAGCAGATGCATACGAAGGGCGAGTTGCTGTTTCCGTCGTTCAATGTGAACGACTCGGTGACCAAGAGCAAGTTCGACAACCTGTACGGGTGTCGGCATTCACTGCCGGATGGCATCATGCGGGCGACGGATGTGATGCTGGCGGGCAAGGTCTGTGTGGTGGCAGGGTATGGGGATGTGGGCAAGGGATGTTGTCAGTCGCTCAAGGGGCAGGGGGCCCGGGTGATTGTGACGGAAATTGACCCGATTTGCGCCTTGCAGGCGGCGATGGAAGGGTATCAGGTTATGGTCATGGATGAGGCCTGCAAGATAGGCGACATCTTCGTGACGGCGACGGGCTGTTGCGATGTGATCACCGCGAAGCACATGAAGGCGATGAAGGACCAGGCAATTGTCTGCAACATCGGGCATTTCGACAGTGAGATTCAGGTGGAAAGCCTGAAGGGATACCGGTGGGAGGAGATCAAGCCGCAGGTTCACAAGATCACGTACCCGAACGGCAAGGCCTTGATTCTGTTGGCGGAGGGGCGGTTGGTCAATCTGGGGTGTGCGACGGGGCATCCGAGTTTTGTGATGTCGAACAGTTTCACCAACCAGGTGATGGCCCAGATTGAGTTGTACACGAATCCCGGGAAGTATCCGGTGGGGGTGTATGTGTTGCCGAAGCGTCTGGATGAGAAGGTGGCGTTGTTGCACCTGGGCAAGTTGGGGGTGACGCTGGAGACGTTGAGCCGCAAGCAGGCCAAGTATCTCGGGTTGCCGGTGAAAGGCCCGTTCAAGCCGGAGCACTACCGGTATTGAGGGTGCTATTTCAGCAGGTTCTTGACGCCTTTGATGGCGTTTTCGGCGGCCTTTTCGACCTCAGAGGCGCCGGTGACCAGCAGTTTCCCTGAACTGGTCACGGCGTTGCCGACACTCTTGAAGATGGCGGCGAGGATTTCCCTTACGGCCTCGGCGAATGTTACGCCATTCTCATTGCCGCCGATATTGGACAGGTGGATGGGGGGGAGCGGGAGGATGAATCCATGGCCGCCGAGGGCGGTGAAGGCCACATGGACGCGGGTGCCGTTCACGGAAAGTTTCTTGATGATGACTTTCTTGCCGGATTTCTTTTGATCGGCGGTTTTGGCGTCTCCGGTGGTGGCGGATTCTTCCGGGGTCAGCATTGTCGTCAGACGGTCGATGTTGCTGGTTTTGAGATTGCGCTCATAGGTGAGTTCCGGTCCTGAGATGTTGATGGACTCGACAATGATCCGGTTAGTGAGAAGTGAGCGCATGCGCAACCGGATATCCAGATTGGCCATATCGAACAGGGACTCCGCCTTGAATCCCTGGGGATTGCCGATATGAAGTCCCTTCAGGGTCAGATGGCCCCGGAAGGGGTTGAGGGAGGCGCTTTCCAGGTGGAGGGGGACCCCCAGGAGTCGGGGGCCTGCGGTGTTGACTGTCTGTTTGATCAGGAACCCGCCGATGAACGAGATGGCGATGGCGAGTATGGCGACGGTGATGAGCAGTCCGAGCGCGATACGGTTGGTCCATTTATTCATAGCGGGATCCTTTTGTTGTGATGACGCCAACTTATCATTCGACGGGTGGTCCGGCAAGGAGGGGCGTGCACATCCGCCATTGACGTGCGGCGGGCGAAACGGTACCAAAGGCGCGGTATTGCGGAAGGCATGGATTCATGGACGATCAAACGACAGCAGGGGTGGCGCCGGTCTGGTACGTGGTGCACGTGAAGCCGCGTTGCGAGAAGAAATTAGCCGACTACTGCGCCAAGAACACGGTGACGTGTGATCTGCCGTTGCGTGAGGAAACGAAGATCTACCAGCGCCGGAAGGTTACGGTCACCAAGCCGGTTTTTCCGGGTTACTGCTTTCTGAATTATGGTGATGAGCAGCGGGTGACGGTGCTCAAGAGCAACCTGCTGGTACGCACTCTCAAGGTGATTGATCAGGTGCGACTGGTTCAGGAGCTGCAGCAGGTTCATCAGGCGTTGGCCGTGGATCCGACGCTGGATGCCTGTGCGGCCTTTCAGGCGGGCAAGCGGGTGGCAATTCGTGGCGGACCGTTCCGGGGGCTGGAGGGCGTGGTGCAGACGGTGCGTGGGAAGTCCCGTGTGATTCTGAATGTGGAGATGATCGGGCGCGGGTTGGCGGTGGAAGTCGGCATGGAACTGTTGGAGCCAGTGGAGTAGCGAAGGGTTCCTCCTTCGCCAAGGCTACGGCGGACAAGTCAGGGTTTAGGATTAAGATTACGATTAGGATTTCTGTGGGATGCTATTGGATACATGGGGGGGAGTTATGGATATAGGCAAGATTGAGACGCCTTGTTACGTATTGGATGAGGCGAAACTGGAACAGAATCTCAAGCGGTTGGATGAGGTCCAGCGCCGAACGGGGGCGCGGATTCTGCTGGCGCTCAAGGGGTTCGCGATGTTCAGCGCCTTTCCCCGGATCCGGCGGTATTTACAGGGAGTGGCGGCCAGTTCCCTGAACGAGGCGCGACTGGGTTGCGAGGAATTCGGGCGCGAGGTGCATGTGTATGCCCCGGCCTACCGGGATGACGAGATGGCGGGGTTGTTGCGTTGTGCGAACCACATGGTATTCAACTCGTTTGCGCAGTGGCGGCGGTTCAAACCGGTGGTGGCGGCCTGCGGCAAACCGGTCCGGTGCGGGATCCGGATCAATCCCGAGCATTCGGAGGTCAAGGTCAAGTTGTATGATCCGTGTGCGCCGGGGTCGCGGCTGGGGGTTCCCCTGGCGCAATTCGAGGGACAGGATCTGGACGGGATCACGGGGTTGCACTTTCACACGTTATGCGAGTTGAATGCCGATGCGTTGGAGAGGACGCTGGAGGTGGTCGAGAGGAAATTCGGACGGTACTTGGCGGGAATGCAGTGGGTCAACTTCGGGGGAGGGCATCACATTACGAGGTCTGATTATGACGTGGACCGGTTGTGTCGGGTGATTGACGGATTCCGGGCGCGGTATCCGCATCTGGAGGTCTTTCTGGAGCCGGGCGAGGCGATTGCGCTCAACACGGGGGTGTTGGTGGCGTCGGTGTTGGACGTGGTTCATAATGCGATGGACATTGCCATTCTGGACACCTCGGCGGCGGCGCATATGCCTGACGTGCTGGAGATGCCGTACCGGCCGCAGATTGTCGGGGCGGGGCAGCCGGGTGAGAAGGCGCACACGTATCGGCTGGCGGGTCTGACCTGTCTGGCGGGCGACGTGATCGGCGACTATTCCTTTGATCAGCCCCTGAAGGCGGGGGATAAACTGGTGTTTTTGGACATGGCGCACTACACCATGGTCAAGAACAACACCTTCAATGGAGTTGGCTTGCCATCCATTGCCATTGATGAAGTGGATTCGGGTATGGTTCGGGTGGTGCGGCGGTTCGGGTACGAGGACTACCGCAACCGTTTGTCGTGACAAGCGAACGAAGGAGAGGACGATGGGGATTCGGATTGCAGGGACAGGCTGTTGCCTGATGGACTATCTCTATACGGAGGTGGATTTCTCCAGTCCGGCCTTTCGCCGGTTTGGCAGTCGGAAGCCGGGTGATGGTGGATTGACGCCCGGGGCGTTGGTGTTTGCCGAGACTCTGGAGGCGTATGCCGGGGTGCCGTTTGCCGAGGTTCTGCGACAACTGACGGGCGGACGGGATCCGGATGCCAACAATATCGGGGGTCCTGCGATTGTGGCGCTGGCGCATGCGGCCCAGTTGCTGTATGGCCGCGATATCCGGGTTGAATTCCGCGCGGGGCGTGGGGATGATGAAACCGGGCGGCGCATGGTGGAGTTGATCGGGCGGACGCCGGTGAACATAGACGGGTATCGGGTTGTTCCCGGAAGGAGTCCCTCGACGGTGGTGTTATCGGATCCGGGGCACCATGGCGGAAAGGGTGAGCGCACGTTTGTGAACACCATTGGAGCGGCCGGCAACTACGCGCCGGTGGATCTTGGCGCTGACTTCTTCGAGGCGGATGTACTGGTGTTTGGCGCCACGGCGCTGGTTCCCCGTCTGCATGACGAGTTGACTTTGTTGTTGGAGCGTGGCAAGGCGGCGGGCGCGGTGACGGTGGTGACGACGGTCTACGACTTCCGGAACGAGGCGCGGGAACCGGGGGCCCCATGGCCGCTGGGCGACAGCCGGCGGAGTTACCCCTTGATAGACCTTCTGGTGTGTGACCGGGAGGAGGCGCTTAAGATCAGCGGTTGTGCGGACATTGGCGCCGCGATGGAGCATTTCATTCGGGGTGGGGTCGGGAGTGTGGTGGTTACCCACGGGGCGAAGTGTATTCATCTGTGTTCACGGGGCGGGTTGTTTGGCGTGTTGCCGGGGATGACGTTACCGGTATCCGAGGCGGTGGACCGCGACTTGGCGCGACCGGACCGGCCCAAAGGGGACACCACAGGGTGTGGGGACAATTTTGCGGGTGGGGTTCTGGTATCGTTGGCCCTGCAACTCGAACGGGGGAAACGGGAGGGGCTGGATCTTAAGGAGGCCTGTGCCTGGGGGGCGTGTTCGGGGGGATTCGCCTGTTTTTATCCCGGTGGACTCTATCAGGAGAGGCGGCCGGGCGAGAAGTTACGGGCGGTGACCGGGTATTACGAAGAATACCGCCGGCAGGTTGGGATGGCTTTCTGAGGGGGGCGCATCTCCGAGTTTTGGCGTTGTCATGCTCGGAATTCGACCGCACACCGTGCGGTCCCGCATCATGCGGGGATGTTGTAGGGCGTCACGGCGTGACGCCAAGCACAGTGGGCCAAAGAAGGCAGCAACGGCTGCAATATTATCACTATTGAGAAACTGCGACATGCAATGATCTGTCGTTTTCTGTGTTTATGGCTTTTTTGCATCACAAATAGGTGTGTTTGCCTCTGTCTGGCCTGATTTGGATTGCTTCCTGCTTATATTCTCAATTGTGATCAAACACAGGGGGAAGCATGAAGGCCATATCAATCGCGTTGGGGGTTAGTCTTGTTGTGATGGGGTGGGTGGTGGAGGCGGGGGTTTATGATACGGTATCCAGACCGGCGGGGATTGCGAGGATGGTGGCGGTGCCGGGGAACTCATTGCACGCGGTTTCGCTGGAACCGTTCTCGGGTTCCTTGGATGTCCTGCTGGCGGGGCAACTGAAAGGCGGACCCTCTGCGGCGCAGGCGGACAAGATTCTGAAATGGGATGCTACGGCCCAGGTCTACGTGGGGGCCTTCAAGGCGGATGGGACGGGGGATCCGGCGAAGGATGGCCTGTGGTTTTCGGATGTTGGTGTTTGGCAGAAGAGCACGCTGACGATTGCGCCGGGGGAAGGCTTCTGGATAGTCAACCACAGCAACACGGCCCAGACCGTCTATGTGGGGGGCGACGTGATCGGGGATGCCACGCGATCGGTGGTATTGGCACCCGGATTGAATCTGTTCAGTTATCCGTTCAGTTCCCGGATTGCGTTGAACAGTACCCAGATGGCGAAAAATGGGGCGTATGCCGACCGGAAGAGTAGTCTCGCGGATACGGTCAACGATCCCGATCTAGGCGGAACGCAATGGTTGAAGCGAAGCGGGAAATCCAGCAGTAGTTATGTGTGGTACGAACAGAGCGGGGTGGCCTCGGCGAAGGTGTTGACGCTGGGAGAGGGGTACTGGTATCAGCGGCGTGCCAGGACGTCGTTCACGTGGAAGGAAGCGCGGCCTTACGCCTATCCGTTTGGTGTGGGTACGGGGGCCCCGCAGATTATGAATGTCCAGGGTGGGCCGGACGGAGTGGTGCTGACGATTGGCGCGGCGGCGTTCCCGACTGGGCGTGTGGACATCTATTACCAGGATGTGATGGCGGACGGGGCGGTGGATCCGGTGAAGGGGTGGGCCCTGGCGGTGTCGGGATTACCGGTGCAGAATGCCGCGGTGGTGACGTGGACGGATACGGGATCCGCCACGCGGCCGGCGGTGTCGCAGGTTCACACGCGGTTGTATCTGGCGGCGCGCGGTGATGTGGATGCCGATGGCGATGGATTGGCGGATGCGCGCGAGACGCTGGTGACCGGGACGAATCCCCTGGTGGCGGATACGGACGGGGACGGTTACACGGACGGCTGGGAGGTGGAGAGGGGGATGAATCCGCTGGTCAAGGATGTGGCGGC
This sequence comes from uncultured Verrucomicrobiota bacterium, assembly GCA_964535015.1. Classification (GTDB taxonomy): domain Bacteria; phylum Verrucomicrobiota; class Kiritimatiellia; order CAIKKV01; family CAITUY01; genus CAZDUS01. The sequence goes on from CAZHRU010000018.1 coordinate 21,786, forward strand.
GTCCAGCAAGATCAAAGGGATGCGGGTCAGTCTCGGCTACTACTATGGCGGTATGTACAGCGGGATGAACGCGGATGCCGTTGCCGACCTGATTGTGCGGACCTCGGCGAGTTGGGGATGCAATGCGCTCTATGTAAAGGCGTTCACGGGACCGTATGGAACTTATTGGGCGAGTCCGACCACGCCGTATTTGTCGCAGGAAGGCGGGTTGGGATCGCAGGACGTGTTGCGCAAACTGGTCAACCGGGCGCATGTGTCGGGGTTGAAGGTGTATGCATGGGTGGAACTCAACCGGTCGAAGACGGCGTGGACCTCCAATCCGGCGTGGCGTGAGAAGGCGGCGGACGGGACAGACTTCAATCCTGGTGAGTACCTGATCTCGGTTTACAATCCCGAGGTGGTGGCGTGGACCAAGTCGGTGGTGGGTGAGATTCTGGATCTCGGGGTGGATGGGATTGACATGGCGGAGAGTGATCTGGGGGTGTGGGGAACGGGGGCGACGTATGATCAGGCGGCGAATGACCGGTACTGGGCGGCGTATCCGGCGGGCATGTTGGGGGATGCCAACTGGGTGGCACTCCGCAAGCGTGTGGTGACGGACTGGCATGGCGAGATTGGAAAGTTGACGCATGCGCGGGGCAAGCAATTCCATGTGACGTACATGTGGAATGGATATGCCGACGGAACCTTGTGGCCGGAGTCATACCTGGCGGACCGGGTGGGGTTCAGTTTTAACGGACTGTTGGAGTTGCCGGTGGAGGCGCGGCCGGATTGTCTGATTGGCGAACTGATGTGGCAGTCGCAGGAGGCGCGGTATGCGGCGGGGACGTTTACGGCGGACTGGACAAAGAGTGCGACGGCGCAGTTTGTAAACTTTGTTGCCGGTCGTGCGCGGGCGGTGGCGCATGTGGAGGCCTCGACGGCGGTGGGGGCGGTTACGGTCGTGCCGGGCCCGGTGGATATTGAGACCAGTTTGTCGTTGGGGTTACAGGGAAGTGACGGGGCGGATATTTACGACCATGACCTTGTGTACCGGTCGCTTTACACGGTGAACGGGGTAACGGCCACTTGGGGAGCAACGGCGGTATCGAACGTCTTTAGCGCCGTCAGTCTGCCGTGAGGGGGGCGGCCGGTTATTGGAGTCGACGGCACGGGATGGTTTCGAGGTGGTTTCGCCGGGGAATGTGACCTTTCGCAGTCGCAATCAGGTTCGGCTTGAGGCCGGGTTTCATGCGGCCACGGGCGCGGTGTATCGCACGGTGATTGATCCGAACCTGTGACGGCTCAGCAGGAGAGGATGGCGTCGATTCCGGCGAGGTCTTCCGGCGCCAGTTTGGGGCCGTTGACGGCGTTGACGTTTTCCTCCAGTTGCGCGACGCGGCTGGCGCCGATGAGGGCGGAGGTGATGCGCGTATTCCTGAGTACCCAGGCGATGGCCATTTGGGCGAGGGACTGGCCGCGGGCCTTGGCGATGGCGTCGAGGCGGCGGATTTGGTCAAGTCGTTCAGGGGTGATCTGGTCGCGTTTGAGGAATCCGGATGGGCTGGCTGCGCGCGAGTCGGCCGGGATGCCGGCGAGATAGCGGTTGGTCAGGAGTCCTTGGGCGAGTGGGCAGAAGGCGATGGCGCCGATGCCTTCCGTGGCGAGGGTATCGAGGAGTCCGTGTTCCGGTTGTCGGCTGAGCATTGAGTAGCGTGGTTGATGAATGAGGCAGGGGGTGCCGTTGTTTCGCAGGATGGCGGCGGCCGCAAGGGTTTGTTCCGGCGAGTAGTTCGAAAGGCCGACGTAGAGGGCCTTGCCTTGCCGGACGGCCTGGGTGAGTGCGGACATGGTTTCATCCAGTGGCGTTTCAGGGTCGGGCCGGTGAGAGTAAAAGATATCCACATAGTCGAGGCCCATGCGGTGGAGGCTTTGGTTGAGGCTGGCGAGCAGGTACTTGCGGGAACCCCAGTCGCCATAGGGGCCGGGCCACATGAGGTGGCCGGCCTTGGTGGAGATAATGAGTTCATCGCGGTGTGCGGCGAAATCCTGGTGGAGGATGTGGCCGAAATTTTCCTCGGCGGAACCGGGTGGCGGTCCGTAATTGTTGGCGAGATCGAAGTGGGTGATGCCGAGGTCGAAGGCGCGCTGGAGCAGGGAGCGCTGGTTTTCAAAAGCATCCGCGCCGCCGAAGTTGTGCCATAGGCCGAGTGAGATGGCGGGCAGTTTGAGGCCGCTGCGGCCACAACGGGTGTAGGGCATGGTGGCGTAACGGAGATTGGCGGGGGTGTAGGGCATGGGTCAGGTCTCCAGGAGGGGTATAAAAGGCGGCCAGGCATTGGTTTCGAAACGGTTGATGCTGGTGGCGGGAAGGGCGGCAAGGATGGCGGCAACGGTTTGGGTTTGGCCGGGGAGTTGCAAGGCGGGGCGGACATCGGCGAGGGGTTGGACGACGAAGCGGCGTTGGGCCCAGCGGGGATGGGGCAGGTCGAGGATGCCGTCGGTCCGGGCGAGAGTGCCGGCATAGAGCACATCGATATCGAGGGTGCGCGGGGCATTGCGGTCGGAGGATCGGACTCGGCCGAGTGCGGTTTCGATGGCGTGCAGGTTGTCGGACAGGTTGCGCAGGTCGCAGGGGTCCGGGGCATTGATGATGATGACGGTGTTGAGGTAGCGGAGGGAAGCGTACTCGGGCCGGGTATCGACCGGGTCGGTTTCGTAGAGCGGGGCGGCGGCCACGAGGCGGATGCCGGGCAGGTTCCCGATCCGGGTGACCGCATTGCGCAGGGTGGCGAGGCGGTCGCCAAGATTGGAGCCGAGGCTGAGGCCGATTTCCATGGGGCTCAGGCCTTGCGGAGTCCGAGGACATCCTGCATATCGTAGAGGCCCGGGGCGTGGCCGGTGATCCAGCCGGCGGCGTGCAGGGCGCCGTTGGCGAAGGCGTCGCGGCTGGAGGCGCGGTGGCTGATTTCGACCCGTTCGCCGTCGGCAGCGAAGAGGACGGTATGGTCGCCGATGATATCGGCGGCCCGGAGGGCGTGGATGCCGATCTGGCCCCGGGGGCGTTCTCCGCCGAGTCCTTCGCGGCCGAAGACGGCGACGTCGCGGAAGTTCTGGCCGCGGCCGGTGGCGACGCTTTCGCCGAGGCGCAGGGCGGTGCCGCTTGGAGCATCCTTCTTGAAGCGGTGATGGGCTTCGGTGATTTCGACATCGTAATCGAGGCCAAGCGCCTTGGCCGCTTTTTCGACGAGGGCGAAGAGGAGGTTGACGCCAAGGCTCATATTCGGAGCCCAGACGATGGGGATGACCTTGGCGGCCTCATCCACGGCGGCACGCTCGTCGGGATTGAGGCCGGTGGTGCCGATGACGACGGCCTTCTTGAAGGCGACGGCCTGTTTCAGGGTGATGGGGACATTCTCGTGGAAACTAAAATCAATGAGGACATCGGCGGTCTGGGCGGCGGCGGTCAGGTCGTGGGTGATTTTGATGCCCGTATCGCCGCAACAGGCGGCGATGCCGGCGTCTTTGCCGCAAAGGGGGCAGGCGGCCTGTTCGACGGCGGCGACGAGTTTGACATCTTTCATCAGGTGGGAGCACCGCACCAAGGCCTGGCCCATGCGGCCGGCGGCTCCGACAATGGCTACGTTTGTCATTTTCAAGATCTCCTCTTTGTTGCGGGATAGTATTGTTCAAGGAGGGCGATTTGTCCATTCCTCAGTCTTGATACAGGGCAGGAGGCGTGACATAATAGTTGGCTATGGCTGGCGATAGTGTGATCGGGGTGCTGGTGTCGGCCAAGGAGGCTTTGTCAGTGTTATGAACCGGTGGAACTTCAGGGTGGGGATGATTGGCGTTGCGGTACTCGTGGCGCTGGGAAGTGTGATGTGGTGGCAGGGCGGCACGGCGCAGGCGTCCGTCAAGGGGGTGTTGGAGCCGGATCCCCAGTCGGCGGTGGTGGCGCGGCAACTGGCGCGGGCGATTCCGCGGCTGCATTTGACGCGGCATGAGTTGGATGAAACCACGGCGACGGAGGCGTTTGAAAGTTTCATTGCCGTACTGGATTACGACCGGACATTTTTTCTGGCTTCGGATGTGGCGGAGTTCCGCAAGGAGGCGTCGGCCCAGTCCGAGCGGTTGGCGAAAGGGGATGTTTCCTTTGCCTTCCGTGTGTTCGATCGGTTTCGGGAGCGGGTGCGCGACCGGGTGGCCTATGCCAACACGCTGTTGGACCAGGGGTTTGACCTGACGGTCAAGGAGACCTACATGTGGAGGCGCAAGGATGCGCCCTGGGCGGCCACGCCGGAAGCGTGGAACGATTTGTGGCGGAAGAAGGTGAAGAACGAGTACCTGGCCCGTGTGGTGGTGCGGCGGATTGCGGACGAGGACAGAACCAACAAGGTGGCGAAGGCGGAGGCGCAGAAGGCGCAAGGGGTGCCACAGGGTGAGGCGGGTGCCACCAATTCCGTGCCGGGCGGTAATGCCGTGGCCCATGAATCCGCGACGAACGACGTTGTTGTCTCTGCCGCTGTGACGAATGGTGTTGCGGCGAATGACGCGGCGACCAACGGGGTGGTTGCGCCGCCTGAGCGTGCGTCGGCGGCCGATGCGTTGCTGGCGCCGGCCGAATTTGTGCGCAAGCGATACCGGCAGTACCTGATCATGCTGGAGGACAGCGATGCCGATTTTGTCCTGCAGCGTTACTTCACCGCGTTCGTGCAGGTGTACGATCCGCACTCGGAGTACATGACTCCCAGTACGAGCGAGGACTTTGACATCGGCATGAAACTTTCACTGGTGGGGATTGGCGCGTTGTTGTCCAGTGAGGAGGGGGCGGCTGAGATCGAGCAGATCATTCCCGGGGGGCCGGCGGCGCGGGACGGCCGACTCAAGCCGGGCGACCGGATCATTGCGGTGGCGCAGGGTGACAAGGAGCCGGTGGATATTCTGCACTGGCCGTTGTACAAGGCGGTGCGCATCATCCGGGGCGAAAAGGGGACGAAGGTGGTGCTGACGGTGATTCCCGCCGGGGATGTTTCGGGTGCGCGCACGGTTAAGGTTGATCTGGTTCGTGACGAGGTCAAGTTGGAGGGGCAGGCGGCCAAGAGTGAGGTACAGGAGTTGCCGGCGGGGGGGATGACCAACAAGATCGGTGTGATTCGGTTGCCGGCATTTTATGCGGACATGAAGCAGCGCGCCAACGGGCACGACGAGTACAAGAGTTCGAGCCATGACATTGCGGCGTTGTTGCGGGTTATGAATACGAACGGGACGCAGGGGTTGATCCTGGATCTGCGCGGGAATGGTGGCGGCGCCCTGGCGGAAGCGGTGGAGATGACCGGGTTGTTTCTGACGGCTGGACCGGTGGTACAGGTGCGCGAGCCGCGCGGCATCCAGGTGTTGAGCGATCCGGATCCGGGGGTGTTGTACACGGGGCCCCTGGTTGTGCTGGTCAACCGGCACAGTGCCTCGGCCTCTGAGATCCTGGCGGCGGCATTGCAGGATTATGGCCGGGCCATTGTGGTGGGTGACTCCAAGACCCATGGGAAAGGCACGGTTCAGTCCTGGCAGAATCTGGACGAGCGCAATCCGAAACTGGGGTCGTTAAAGATCACCACGCACAGTTTCTACCGGGTGGCCGGCGGGTCCACGCAACTCAAGGGGGTGATTCCCGACATTGTGGTCCGGTCGCCGCTGGATGTGCTGGAGGTGGGAGAGGAGTTTCTGCCGCACGCGATGAAGTGGAGTGTGATCAACATGGCCCGTTACCGGCCCGTGGAGGACCTGAGTTCCGCAGTAGCGGCGTTGCGGGCCAAGTCCATAGAACGCCGCAAGGGTGACGCGCGGTTCACAGCGCAGGGTGAGATGATTGAACGGCTGAAGGCGTTTCAGGACAAGAAGGAGATTTCGCTCAATCTTGAAGACCGTCTGGCCCTGGTCCGCGAGGAAAAGGCCATTGCGAAAATGGAAGATGAGGCCATGGACGACGAGGAGGCGGTTGCCGGGAATCATCCGAGGGAAAGAAGTCGTGACCTGGTGTTGCAGGAAGGCGAGCGGATTCTGGCGGATTTCATCGAACTGACGAAGAAGGAGAAGAAGAATGAAGATCGCATTTTGGAAAATGCATGGGGCAGCCAATGATTTCATCCTGGTGGACGACCGCCAGTTGACGTTCCCGTATGCGGACAAGGGGTGGTTGGGCGGGGTGGCGGCGCGGCGGACCGGGGTGGGGTGTGAGGGGATCATCCTGATTCAGCCATCTAAGATCGCCGATTTCCGGATGCGGTTTTTCAATCCGGACGGCAGCGAAGTGGATATGTGCGGGAATGGGGCGCGTTGTGTGGCGCGGTTGGCGTATGACATTGGGGTGGCGCCGGCGCGGATGCGGTTTGAGACGGAGGCGGGACTCATTGCGGCCGAGATGGTGGGGGATCGCGTGCGGCTGGTGATGACGGCGCCGAAGGATTGGAAGCTTAACGCCACCGTGGCGCTGGCGGATGGGGCGTGGCCCTACGGGTTCGTCAACAGCGGTGTTCCGCACGTGGTGACGGCGGTGGACGACCTGGACAAGGTGGATGTGGCGCGCGTGGGTGCGGCCATCCGGCATCATCAGGACTTTGCCCCCAAGGGGACGAATGCCAACTTTATCAAGGTGACGGGCCCCGATTCGCTGAAGATCCGGACGTATGAGCGCGGGGTGGAGGCTGAGACCCTGGCCTGCGGGACGGGGATGGTGGCGGCGGGACTGGTGGCGGGGCGGATGGGGTGGGTCAAACCGCCGGTCAAGATCACCTGTGCGAGTGGCGATGTGATCGAGGTCAACTACACGTTGGCGGGCGAGACGGCGGTGGATGTGACGATGCTGGGCCCGGCGGCGTACGTGTTCACCGGCGAACTGGAGTACTGAGCGGGATATGATCATTGCCACGTTCAATGTCAATTCCATCCGGTCCCGGATGGAGGTGGTGCTGGAGTGGCTGAAGGTCCGGCGTCCGGACGTGATGTGCCTGCAGGAGACCAAGGTGGTGGACGATCTGTTTCCGGCGGGGCTGTTGAAGGACGCGGGGTACCAGGTGGTCTACCGCGGCGAGAAGGCCTACAACGGTGTGGCGTTGTTGTCGCTCGCGGCGCCCACGGAGGTGCGGTTCGGGTTGGATGACGGGGGACCGGCGGATGAAGCGCGACTGGTGGCGGCCAAGGTGGGGTCGGTTCATGTGATCAACACCTATGTTCCCCAGGGGCGTGACATCGAGCACGAGATGTATCGTTACAAGGTGCAGTGGTTCGGCCGGTTGCGGAACTTTTTTGACCGGCATTATTCGGCGCGCGGGAATGTGGTGTGGACGGGGGATTTGAATGTGGCGCCGGAGGCGATGGATATTCACAACGCCGAACGGCAGACGAATCATGTGTGTTACCATGTGGATGCCCGGGTGGCGTTTGGACAGGTGGTGGAGTGGGGGTTTGTAGATGTATTCCGCAAGCATCATCCCGAACCGGGACAGTACACGTTTTTTGATTACCGGCAGCGGGATGCGTTGGGGAAGAACCAGGGATGGCGGATTGACCACATGATGGCCACGCGGAGTCTGGCGGGAAAGTCGGTGGGGGCGGGGATTGACCTGGGGCCCCGGCGGAAGTCGGCACCCTCTGATCACACCGTGTTGTGGGCGGAGTTTGAGGTGTAGGGGGGAGCCGGACCGGCGCCTGTCCCGCGAATCGTTGTGCGTTTGGTGCGAATTGGGCAGGGCGATTTTACCCCACTCGCGGCGTTGCCGGAAGCGGCGCGTACTTGAGTACAGCGCCGCCCCCGGCGCCTTGCGCCTGGGGCAAACTCACCCAACCCAATTCGCAACCCTCCCGTTGGTCGGGTAGCCAAACGCACAACGGAATTGCCACCTCGCGCAGGCGCGAGGGAAGAAATGGAAGGAGAGTGTCTTATGAAGATGATGCAGTGGCTATACATGCTGATGGTGGTGGTATTGGTGGCGGGGTGCGTGAGTACGCCGGAGCAGCGTATCGCCAGGAACCAGACTTTGTTTGCGTCGTTCCCGTCGGAGGTGCAGGTGAAGGTGAGGGCGGGGCAGGTGGCGGTTGGGTTCACGCCAGAGATGGTGCGGATGGCATTGGGGGTTCCGGACCGGATTCACACGCGCACGACGGCGGCGGGGGAGACGGATGTGTGGACCTACCTTGGCCTCACGTACGATTCGGCGATGCAACCGGTTGACAGTTCCTATGTTTATCGTGACCGGCATGGTCATATACGACGGGTGTATGACACCAGTTGGGTTACCGTGAACCGGTCACGTGAGTACCCGGTGATACGGTTGGAATTCGAAGGGGGCCGGGTGAAGGTGATTGAGAAGGCGAAATGAGGAGGGAGTTACAGACTACGGACTACGGACCACTATCTTCGGGTGATGTTCAGCACGACCGTGCGATTCTTCTTCTGAATGTCCGGGGTGGTGCCGGGATGCGGGGGATTCGTGTCGCTTCCGGCAACGGCAGTGATGGCCTCTTCCGGCAGACCGCACTTGCCGGTCAGGAATTCCATGGCGGCTGTTGCCCTGGCCATGGCTAACTCATGGTTGTCGGCGAAGGCATGTGAACTCCGAACGGGGGTTGCGTCGGTATGCCCGACGACTTCGATCCGGAATGAGGCGATGTCGGTCTTGAAGGCGGCGGCGATCCGGGCGAGGTCGCGCTGGGCGGCCTCGGAGAGTTGGGAGCCGCGAGAAAAGGCGCCGTAGTTGAAAACAATGCGGCGGGTGGTATTGTCGCCGGTGATGCGGTAGCCGGGGGCATCGAAGGACGGCCAGGCCACGGTGGCAGGCGATTCGTGTAAGGGGGAGAGAGGAGGAGTGCCGGGAGTTGCGGGGGTTTCCAGCGGGGGCGGAGCAAGGTCCGGGGCCATGAGGGTGACGGTTCCCGGGGCGTGCCGGCGTCCGAGGGAGTAGGCGAAGAGGCATAGTACGAGGACGCCCGGCAGGGCCAGGTACAGGGCTCGTTTGGAGAGGAGTCCTTCCTGGGAGTCGTGACGACGGGCGTGGATTTCCTGAGGAATAGGGGTGAAGGCGGGCACGGGTCTGAGGCGTGCGGCCTCGGTGCGTAATCGGCGTTCCTTGTCAGTTTCGAGTCGTGCCGCGTCGCGTTCCGCTTCCAAGGTTGCGCAACGGGTGCGGAGGGTTTCCAGTTCCTGTTGGGTCCTGTTCAGGTCGGATTCAATCTGCATCACGCTGTCAGGTGTGCCTTTGTGGACAATCTGTTCCAGCAGTCGCTCTTCCGCCGAAGGCGGGAGGGATTGGGGTGTGGCGACGGAGGGATTGAAGAAGGGATCGGACTCGAAGAGGGCGAAGTCGTCGTCGGATTCTGGCGCAGGGGTTGACTCCGGCAGGGAGTCGAGGGGTGCGGCATCCGGAGGAGTCGAGATGTCGGGTTCGGGGGTCTCCCAGTTGACGGGATCAAAAGAGGTGTCGGATTCGTCTGAGGAGAGAGGAGTGTCGGCGGGGTCCATTGGGAATGCGGTGATATCGGGTGCAGGTTCCGCCGGGGCGGGTTGAGGTTGCGGTGCCTGGGGTGGCGGCAGGGGAGAGTCTGCGGGGGGGTCGGGGTTTGTCATGGCAAACAGGTCCATTTGGTTTGGGTCGCGCTTTTTCACGGGCACGTGTCCATTGGTTCAGGTTCTGGTCAAGGCGCCGACACGAGTCGGTTGTCTGAAACTGTTTGCACTGTAACAAACCTTTTGGATTGGGGAAAGGATTTGACCTTGTTATCGTGTGCGGCATGAAACACTTTTCACCGGAAGACTGGCCGCAGTGGGCCGCGATGTTGAGGCGTCCTTATCAGGCCAACTATTTTGCGATGTACTCCAGTTTGTACGACGGTGTGGTCACGGACCCGCTGCTCATGACGTTGCCGATTGACGATCACATGGTTCACCGGGGGGACGGGATTTTTGAGGCGTTCAAGGCGGTGGATGGGCGGATCTACAATCTCAAGGGTCACTTGGACCGGTTGGCCAATTCGGCGCGGGGGTTAAGTCTGGCGGTGCCGTGGTCCTTTGCGGAGATGGAGCGGATTGTGGTGGGGACGGTCCGGGCGGGCGGGCGGAAAGAGTGCATGATCCGGGTATTTGTGTCACGGGGGCCGGGTGGGTTCGGGGTGAATCCCTACGAGTGTCCGGCTTCGCAGTTATATGTGGTGGTGACCGCGTTGGGGACGCCGTTCATGCAGTTGCATCCGGGCGGGGCGCGGCTCAAGACCAGTATGGTGCCGGCGAAGACGGCGGAGATGGCGAACATCAAGAACTGCAACTACGCGCCCAACGTGCTGATGAAGAAAGAGGCGGTGGATGCGAAGGTGGACTTCACGATCGGGTTTGATGAGAACGGGCATTTGACGGAGGGGTCGACGGAGAATCTGGGGATTGTGACGAGGGACGGGCGGTTGCTGTTCCCGCATCTGGATCGGATCCTGACGGGGACGACGATGTTGCGGGCGATGGAGTTGGCGAAGGAAGTGATCGGGAAGGGGATGCTGAAGGCGGTGGCCTTGGCGGACATTACCCATGCCGACATGCTGGCGGCGGCGGAGGTGTTGGTGGCGGGGACGACGATCAACATTGCATCGGCGGTGGAGTTGGACGGCAAGGTGATTGCGGACGGGAAGCCCGGTCCGGTGGCGCTGGCGCTGGATGAGTTATTGCGACGGGATATGCGGGAAAACCAAGGTCTGTTGACGAAGGTATTCTGAGGGGGTCGCAAATAGTAGGACGTGATCAACGCATTGTCATGACATGGTGCGATACGTTCAACAACGGTACTGAAGGAAACTGGGTTGCGGGAGGCCGGAGATTGAGAATGAGTGTGATTGAAGAAAGGCGTAACGCATATCTGAAACTGACTGTATTTCTGTTGTTTGGCGTCTGGTGGGGCACTGTGGTTAAGGCACAGGTGGAGGACTATACCTTCACGACGAATACCGATAATACTATTTGCATCGTAATGTACCGAGGGTTTGGCGGGGACGTGGTCGTGCCGGATTACATTAACGGCATGCCAGTGACAAGTATCGGGGATCATGCTTTCGAGGGGTATTGGCCGATGACCAGTGTTGTATTGCCCAGCAACCTAACCCGTATCGGCATTAATGCTTTTGCACAATGTTCAACCCTGACGACCATCACGATTCCAGGGAGTGTGACGTGGATGGGATTTCAGGCTTTTGCGTCCTGTTATGGTCTAACCAACATAACGATGGGGACAAATATCGTCAGTATGGAGAGTGCAATATTCGGATTTTGCTACGGGTTGACCCGTGTGAAGATTTCTGATGGTGTGACAATGATTGGGTCAAAGATGTTTATGGGATGCACTAATTTGACGAGTGTAATGATCACCAAGAGTGTCACCAGCATAGCGGACCGTGCATTTGGTATGTGTATCAATCTTGAGGCGGTGTATTTCATGGGCGATGCGCCCAGTTATTCTCCGGGATGGTATTGTGACGAGACGGTGTTCGATTTATCTGGCAAAGTGGTGTCATACTATCAGTCCACTGGAATGGGTTGGGGTGAGACATTTGCAGGTCGTCCGGCGGTACTTTGGGATCCCCGTTTGGCCGAGGGAGGGAAGTTAGGGGTTGGGACCAACGGGTTCGGGTTCGTTATTTCTGGATCAAGCAACTTGGTTGTTGTAGTGGAGGCATGCACAAACTTAGTCAGTCCCAGTTGGGTTCCGATCGGGACCAATATTCTCAGTGATGGGACATCTGTTTTCGCTGATCCACAGTGGACAAACAATCCTGTGCGGTATTATCGGATCAGTGCTCCATGATTACGACACAACTGGCGATGATTTGACCGAAACAGAGGAAAGGATGTTCATGGGGAGCGGCGTCACGTCTCGGCTAGTAAGTTGGGGTGATGGGCGGGTTCGTCGCGGACGTTTAACGTTTGCCTCCACCGGGACGAGCCCGGTGGGCGGCTGACGTGATATCGCCAAAATGCGGAGGTACGGCCTGTCCTGTTCCGGCGGTTGACATCACCACTGCTTGTTGTTTCAATCCCACGAACAGACTCGTCCTATGTCTACATCCTCTACCATTTCATACCCGCTCACCTCGCCTTCCAAGCCCCTTACGGTCAGAGAACAGGATATCGAGGATGCTTTCATCGCAAAGTTGCGCAATCTCAAGTACGTCTACCGTTCCGACATCCATGACCGCGCCGCGCTTGAACAGAACTTCCGGAAGAAGTTCGAGGCGCTGAACCGCGTTACACTCACCGACGGCGAGTTCCAGCGCCTTCTTGACGAGTTGGTCACCCCAGACGTTTTCACCGCCGCCCGCATCCTTCGCGAGAAGAACGACTTCACCCGCGACGACGGCACCCCGCTTTCCTACACCCTTGTCAACATCCGCGACTGGTGCAAGAACGACTTCGAGGTCGTTCACCAACTCCGCATCAATACCGACTACAGTCACCACCGTTACGACGTTATCCTCCTGATCAACGGCGTCCCCGTCGCCCAAGTCGAACTCAAGACCCTGGGCGTCAGTCCGCGCCGCGCCATGGAACAGGTTGTCGAATACAAGAACGACCCTGGAAACGGGTACACCCGCACACTCCTGTGTTTCGTTCAACTCTTTATCGTCAGCAACCGCACCGAGACGTTCTATTTCGCCAACAACAACGCCCGGCATTTCGCCTTCAACGCCGCCGAGCAGTTCCTCCCTGTCTATCGTTTCGCCAATCCCGACAACACGCCCGTCGCCTTTCTCGACGATTTCGCCGACCGCTTCCTCCAGAAGTGCACCCTTGGCCGTATGATCAGCCGTTACATGGTCCTCATCCAGAGTGAGCAGAAACTCCTCATGATGCGGCCCTATCAGATCTATGCCGTCCAGGCCATTGTTGACTGCATCGAGCAGAACAACGGCAACGGTTACATCTGGCACACCACCGGCAGTGGCAAGACCCTCACCTCCTTCAAGGCGGCCACCCTGCTCAAGGACAACCCGTCCATTGACAAGTGCCTCTTCGTTGTGGACCGCAAGGACCTCGACAAGCAGACGCGCGAGGAGTTCAACCGCTTCCAAGAGGGGTGCGTCGAGGAGAACACCAATACTGTCACCCTGGTCCGTCGCATGCTCTCCGACGATAAGGCCGACAAGGTTATCGTCACCACCATCCAGAAACTTGGCCTCGCCCTGGACGAGAACAGCAAACGCAACCGGCAACGGGCAAAGCATGGTCGCGACACCTTCACCCAACTCCTTGATCCCCTCCGGGACAAGCGATTCGTCTTCATCTTCGACGAGTGCCACCGATCCCAGTTCGGCGACAACCATCAGGCCATCAAGGACTTCTTCCCCCGCGCCCAACTCTTCGGTTTCACCGGCACCCCCATCTTCGCGGAAAACGCGTCCCGCGTTCAGATCGAGGACAATCAGGCCTCCTTCCGCACCACCGCGGACACCTTCCAGCGCGAGTTGCACAAGTACACCATTACCAACGCCATCGAGGACAAGAACGTCCTCCGTTTCCACGTGGACTATTTCCGCCCCGAGGGGAACGAAGCACTCCAACCTGGCGAGACGTTGAAGAAGGAGAAGACCGTCGCGGCCATCCTCGCCAAGCACGATGCCGCCACCCACGCCCGCCGTTTCAATGCGCTCCTGGCGACCGCCTCGATTGACGACGCCATCGAGTATCACGGTCTATTCCAGACCGTCCAGACCGCGCGCCAGGCCATTGACCCCGATTTTATCCCTCTCAAGGTGGCCTGCGTCTTCTCCCCGCCCGCCGACGCCGACGCTGACGTGCGGCAACTCCAGGAAGACCTGCCCACGGAGCAGGAAGACAACAAGAAGGACCCCGACCACAAGAAGGCCTCGCTTCGCGCCATCATCGAGACCTACAACACCCGGTACGGCGCCAACCACTCCGTCGCGGAGTTCGATCTCTACTACCAGGACATCCAAAAGCGTATCAAGGACCAGAAGTTCCCCAACGCCGACCTTCCGCGGAAGGGCGCCGAGAAGATCGACATCACCATTGTTGTGGACATGCTTCTCACCGGGTTCGACTCGCAGTATCTCAACACCCTCTATGTGGACAAGAACCTCAAGCACCATGGTCTCATCCAGGCCTTTTCCCGCACCAACCGCGTCCTCAACGCCACCAAACCCCACGGCCAGATCCTCGACTTCCGCCAGCAACAGGCCGCCGTGGACGCCGCCGTTATCATGTTTTCCGGCGTAGCCAACGGCACCCAGGCCCGCGAGATCTGGCTTGTGGAATCCGCGCCCAAGATTGTTGAGAAGTTCAAGGCCGCCCTTGGTAAACTCGACGACTTTCTGCGTTCCCAGGACCTCGAACCCGTGCCCCAGTCCGTTCCCGCCCTGCGTGGCGACGAGGCCCGCGCCGCCTTCATCGAGTGCTTCCGCGAGGTCCAGCGTCTCAAGACCCAACTTGACCAATACACCGACCTCCCGCCCGAGACCGAAGCCGCCATTGAGCAACTTCTGCCCACGGACCAACTCAACGCCTTCCGCGGCGTCTATCTCGAGACCGCCCAGCGTCTTCGCGCCGAGCAGGGCAAACCCGGCGCCACTTCCGACCCCGCCGTGGACCAACTCGACTTCGAGTTCGTCCTCTTCGCCAGCGCCGACATTGACTACGACTACATCATGGCGCTCCTCGCCCGGTTCTCCAGCGAACCTCCGGACAAACTCAGGATGAGCCGCGACCAACTCATTGGACTCATCCAGGCCGACGCCAAGTTCATGGACGAACGCGACATCATCACCGACTACGTCCGCACCCTCCAGGCCGGTCAGGGTCTCGACGAAGAGGCGATCCGCGCCGGTTACAAGCGTTTCAAGACCGAGCGCCAGTCCGCCGAACTCGCCGCCGTTGCACAGACACACAGTCTCGCTCCCGCCCGCCTCCAAGTTTTTGTGGATGCGATTCTCCAGCGCATGGTTTTTGACGGCGAGCAACTCACCGAACTGTTGGAACCGCTCGGTCTGGCGTGGAAAACGCGCCGCGATGCGGAACTCGCCCTGATGGCGGACCTCGTGCCCTTGTTGAAGAAACGCGCCGCCGGGCGGGATATTTCGGGATTGAGCGCGTATGAGTAGCAAACAGTAGTGGACCACCATATGGAAACAACGCAAATTCAAGTGCTTACAGAGACCTTCGAGGGCCACGCCCAACAGACCGAAAGCGGCGTCGAATACTGGCTGGCTCGCGACCTTCAGCAACTTCTCGGCTATGCCGAGTGGCGCAACTTCAACCAGACCGCTATTTCCAAGGCGAAAACCGCCTGCGAAGTCTCAGGTCACGGTGTTTGGGATCATTTTGTTGACGTCAACAAAATGATCCAACTGGCCAAGGGCGCTGAACGGGAGATCGACGACATCATGCTCACCCGTTATGCCTGCTACCTCATCGCCCAGAACGGGGATTCGAGAAAACCGGAAATCGCCTTTGCCCAAACTTATTTCGCCGTCCAGACCCGCCGGGCCGAACTCATCGAGCAACGCCTCCTGGCGGCCGAGCGGGTTACGGCCCGCAGGAAACTCACGGACACCGAAAAGGAACTCTCCCTCGTCATCTTCGAGCAGACCGGTGGCAACGACGACTTTGCCCTGATTCGCAGCAAAGGGGACCATGCCCTTTTCGGCAAAACCACCCAGGCCATGAAAGCGCAGTGGCGCGTGCCCGACAACCGGCCGCTCGCCGACTTTGCCCCCACGATCATCCTCAAGGCCAAGGACTTCGCCACGGAAATCACCATCCACAACGCCCGCATCAACAACATGCGCAGCGAACCGCAGATTTCCCAGGAACACGTCACCAACAACGCGGCCGTCCGTCAAACCCTCCTCAATCGCGGCATTCGTCCAGAAAGCCTGCCTCCGGCTGAGGATGTCAAGAAAGTCGAACGCCGTCTCACTTCGGACGCGAAGAAGGCCCTGAAAGCCTCGGAGAAACTCAAAGGCGCATGAACACCCGCACCCTCATGACCGTCACGAACCGACTTAACGCCGCCAAACCCGTCGAATTCGACGGGATTAGAAACACAAAAGACCAGATGCGCACCTTGCTGGCCGAACCCAATGTGAAGCGGTTGAAACCATGAAACGTTCACAAGAAGGCGCCAAGGCACGAACCGCCGGCAACCCCGCCGGCCCTCCCAGCAAACTCCGCCCCCGCCTCCGTTTCCCGGAGTTCCGGAAAGCGGAGGGGTGGGAGTGCAAACGGGTATCCAGTGTGATAGATTTGATCTCCGGAATGCATCTGTCAGCAGAGCAATACGACACCGTCGGAGAAGTGCCTTATTTCACGGGACCGTCTGATTTCACGAATGAGATTCAAAGTGTCACGAAATGGACCAAACGGTCTGCAAACGTGGCTCAACCCGAGGACACGCTCATAACGGTCAAAGGAAGCGGTGTTGGTGAAGTATGGTATTCGGCTCTTCCGGCAGTAGCACTAGGACGACAACTCATGGCCGTTCGCGTCAAACATGGTTCACGTCAATTCATCTATCAGTTTCTTCTGACGAAAAAAACCGGTTTGAGGACTTGGGTGCGGGGAATCTAATTCCGGGACTATCGCGAACCGACATTCTTGAGATGGAGGCGCATTTCCCTGATCCTGCCGAACAACACAAGATCGCCTCCTGCCTTTCCTCGTTGGACGACCTGATTGCCGCCGAACGCCAGAAACTCGACGCGCTCAAGAGTCACAAGAAGGGGCTCATGCAGCAACTCTTCCCCCGCGAAGGCGAAACCCGCCCCCGCCTCCGCTTCCCCGAGTTCCGGAAGGCGGGGGAGTGGGAGGAGAAGACACTGGCGAATACGTGTGAGATGCAGGCCGGCAAGTTCGTGCCTGCTTCGGAAATCAAAGATCTGCAGGCGACCGACTTGTTTCCATGTTTCGGAGGCAATGGATTGCGTGGGTATACCTGCACATACACGCATGAAGGGGTTTATCCACTCATAGGTCGACAAGGCGCGCTTTGCGGGAATGTGAAACTCTGTAATGGCAAATTCCACGCTACGGAACATGCCGTCGTAGCCACTCCTGAACCTGGCATTGATGTGAGTTGGTTGTATTACGCACTGGATCTGTTGTGCTTAAACCGTTTCGCCACTGGTCAGGCACAACCAGGACTATCCGTCGATGTGTTGGAAAAGGTAGCGTTAACCATTCCAAAACAGCAAACCGAACAACACCGCATCGCCTCCTGCCTCTCCTCCCTCGACGACCTGATTGCCGACCAGAGCGAGAAGGTTGAAGCGCTCAAGACGCACAAGAAAGGGCTCATGCAGCAACTCTTCCCGGCGCCGGAGGAGGTTGGGGCATGAGTTATGATCCGGCCCGGCACCACCGCCGAAGCATCCGGTTGAAGGGTCACGATTATGCCGGTGGCGGGGTGTATTTTGTGACAATCTGCGCGCATCGGGAGGCAATTGCATGGGCGCGGGGGAATCCGTTTGGCGTGTCCGCCGCCGTAGGGCCGGGACGCATCCCGCCCTCTGGGGCGACATGCGTGTCGCGGGAGGGAGAAGAAGGGGCGACATGCGTGTCGCGGGAGGGAGAAGAAGGGGCGACATGCGTGTCGCGGGAGGGAGAAGAAGGGGCGACATGCGTGTCGCCCGTACGGATCATTGCGGAGGAATGGCGCCGTTGTGGTGAAATTCGAGATGATGTGTTTCCCGGCGAATTTGTGGTGATGCCGGTCAGCCCAATGCGCGCCGGCAGGCGGCGGCCACGTCGTCCACGGTGATGTTGTTCATGCAGGCGA
>CAZHRU010000019.1:0-35242 GCA_964535015.1 uncultured Verrucomicrobiota bacterium
CCATGTTGACACCACTACATATGGGGGCTACCCACACAAAACCCGGAAGCGGCATAACTTCTGTGCGAAACGCTTCTTCCCTTTAGAATCCCAAAGGTGGAGGACGGATGCAATGGCAAAGTAAGGTGCGTCTTGCCTGAAACCGGGCGATTTGCTCTACTTTGCGTCCGCAGGCGAGGGGGCGCATGGCCATTCCCGTCAGCAGGAGAGCATATATGGAATTGCCTGGTTGCGATGTAGGTGTTTTACGGGGGTTGGCGGAGCGGTATCGTCGGATTGCTGATTCTCCGCGGAATCTTGAACTCAAGCGGCGGTGGGCCGATCTGAATGACCTGAGCCATGCGGGGCCCCCGATGCTACTGGTTTCACCCGAAGGGGCCTGGAAGGAAATCAACGCGACGTTTCCGGTTGAATGCGAGAGTGAACGCGGGCGCCAATGGGAAACCGGATTGCGTAACCTCCTTTACCGGCACGAAGTGATTCGGGACGATTCCGCCTTTGATGCCTCGTTCACGGTGGGCATTTCGGTGCAGGTTGGCGATTACGGCATTCCGTTCAATCAGACCCGCAGTGACCAGCAGGGAGGAGCCTACCATGATGAGCCGGTGCTCCAGAACCTTGACGGGGATCTGGACAGGCTGCATTTCAGGACTATTGTGGTGGATCGGCAGGCCACGGCCCGGACCCTCTACCTTGCACAGGCCGCTTTGGGCGACATTCTTGACGTTCACCTCCAGCCGACCCGTTGGTGGACCTGCGGGTTGACGTGGGAGGCGATCAAATTGCTCGGGTTGGAGAACTTCATG
The DNA here is from genome assembly GCA_964535015.1 of uncultured Verrucomicrobiota bacterium. Lineage (GTDB taxonomy): Bacteria > Verrucomicrobiota > Kiritimatiellia > CAIKKV01 > CAITUY01 > CAZDUS01. The sequence continues at coordinate 807 of CAZHRU010000019.1, forward strand.
CTGGCCATGTATGACAACCCCGAGGGGTTGCATCGTCTGATGAAATTTCTTTCCGATGACATGACTAATTTTATCACCTTCTTCGAGCGGGAAGGCCTTCTGGGGTACAATAACGACGGGCACATTATTGGTAGTGGCAATTTGGGTTATACCCGCCAATTGCCGTCCTATGATGCGCCGGCAACCGGGCCGGTGCTGCTCAAGCATCTCTGGGGGCTTGGGGAATCCCAGGAGACCGTCGGGGTTGCGCCCGACATGTTCGGGGAGTTCATTTTCCCCTACCAACTTCCGGTGCTGGCGCGGTTCGGCCTGAACTACTACGGATGCTGTGAGGCCGTTGAAGGGCGCTGGAAGTATATCCGTCAAATTCCCCATCTGCGATGCATCTCGGTGGCGCCGTGGAGTGATCAGGCGACGTGTGCCGAGTTATATGGGCGCCGCTACGTCTATTGCCGGAAGCCGAAACCGACTCCGGTCTGCATGGGGTTCAACGAGGCGGAAATCCGGCTCGAGTTCCAGGAGACACTCAGGCATGCCGGCGCCTTGAACACGGTCATGATTCTGAAAGACACGAACACGGTAGAGGATGATCCCGGGCGGTTTGCCCGGTGGGTGCAGATTGGGCGTGAAGAGTTCGGCAAGGCGGGTTAAGGGGCTTTCTTTTCCTCCTGCTCCTTCTTCCAGGCTTCGATCCGGGCTGTTTCGTGGTCCTTTTCGAGTTTGGCAATGAAGGTCTTCCCCTCGTCGTTCAGGGTGGCGCGGGACAGGTTGACTTCCTTGTCGCTGTCCAGTCTGACGACGACGGTGAACTTGTTGAACTTGACCAGGGTTGCTGTAATGTTGGTGCCGCTGGCCAGTGTCCAGGGGCGGGCTTTTTCGGTCTCCTGTTCCGTGGGTTCGATCCAGCGATACGGGTCCCAGGCCGGGGGGGTGCGTTGGGCGGGTTTCGCGTGGGGAAGGGCCTTGGCTTTTGGATCGCTTTCGCCCAGTTTAATCATGGGCAGGGTGGTGATCTTACGGCGGTTGAGATCGGTTTGGGCATGAAGGGTGGAGACGGCGAGTGTCACCAGGATGCCGATTATTGTTGTGCGAAGCATCATAGGTCTCCTTGCCTTTCTTCTGAAGAGTTCTCTAAGCCATGGCGACGTGGGTTTTTCCATGATTCTTGGTGAGGAACAGTAAGAGAATGGCGCCGGTGAGACTCATGCCTCCGCAGAAGAGAAAGGAGAGGGTGGCGCTGCCGGTCCGGTCCCACAGCCAGCCGGTCAGGATACTGGCGGCCACCAGCAAGAGGCCTTCCAGCATTCCCCAGAACCCGAACGCCACGCCCCGCTGACCTTCGGGGATCAGGTCGGCAATGACGGCGCGGGAGGCGCCTTCGGTGAGTCCGTAGAAGAGGCCGTAGGCCAGGAAGAGGGACCAGGCCTGCCACCCGTTGGTGAAGAGGGCGAAGCCGGCGTAGACGGCGGCATACAAGGTCCAGCCGGCGATCAACACGGGGCGGCGGCCGATGCGGTCGGACAACTTGCCGCCCCAGACGGCGGTGGAGGATTTGACCAGATGCAGCATGGACCAAAGCAGGGGCAGAAAAGCCACGGACACGCCCATGTCCTGAGCCCGGAGCAGGAGGAAGGCGTCGCTCGAGTTGGCCAGGGCGAAGGCTGAGGCGGCGGCGATGTACATGAAATAGGATCGGGGCAGGGTTCGGATACCGGACAACGGGTTGCGGACGGGGGTGGCGACGGGGTGGTGGCCTGGTTTTTCGCGGATGAAGAAGATGATGATCAGGACGGAGAGGATGCCGGGTATGAAGGACCAGGCGATGACCTTGCGCAGGGAAGGCAGATCGGAGCCCAGCCACAGGAGCAGGCCGAAACCGATCAGGCCGCCCACCAGTGCCCCTGCGTGGTCCATCGCGCGCTGGTATCCGAAGGCGTGGCCGCGGATGGAGGGGTGGGAGTGATCCGCCACCAGGGCATCGCGGGGGGCGGTTCGCAGACCTTTGCCGACACGGTCCAGTAAGCGGATGGCCAGGACAAAGAGGCCTGACCGGGCAAAGGCGACGAGGGGTTTGAAGAGGGTTGAGAGTGCGTAGCCGGTCAGGATGAGCCATTTCCGGTTGCGGACCCGGTCGGCGAGGGCGCCGGAGAACAGTTTAATCAAGGCAGGGAGTCCCTCGGCCAATCCCTCGATTGAGCCGATCATGGCGCGCGAGGCGCCGAGTTGGGTCAGGAAGACCGGCAGGATGGGGTAGATGATCTCGCTCCCCATATCGGTGAAGAAGCTCACGAAGCCGGTGGCCTTCACCACGGGTGGGAGTTTGTGGGGTTCGGTGGCGGTGGTGTTCGGCATGGGTTTTCTCCGGCGGCTGGCATGGTAACGCAGTCGAAATGATAAATCAGCGAAAAAACGGTTTCTTTTCGCCCTGAGCCTCCCTATAATGCGCGCCCATGATCGAGTCGACAGAGAACAACAAAGAGAATCTGGTGATCGATCTCAACTTTGTGCCGAGTTGGGCGCGGCGCCCGCCCACGGGTGCGTCTGGCGGCGGGTTCAAGGATGATACCGGTTCACGGGGGGAGCGGCGCGAGCGGAGTGATCGTGACGGGGGCCGGGACCGGCGTCCATCGGCGGCGCGACCGGTGCGGCGTGATGCGCGGGACCGTCAGTCGGACTCACGGGGGGGTGGCACGGCGGCGGGGCGGGAGGCCGAACGGCAGACCGATGAACGGTTGGCGGCGCTGGAGGTCTCCTTCTTGCCGGAGCGGCGCGGATTGGCGCCCCTGGCCCATCGGCTGGCGCGTTCGATCCGGGCGTATTCGCTTTTCGAGGTGGCGACGCTTTTCCTGAGCAAGCCGGAATTCTTTGCGGTTCGAATTGCCGTTCAGGACAAGGCGGTCTCTCCATTTCCGCTGTTCCAGTGCGCGGAATGCAAGGCGGTGTTTCTGGACCGAGAGGCGACGGCCAGTCATGTTTTCGCGAAACATTTCGAGCGGTACTGCCGGAAGGAAGAGAAGGATGTTGAGGCGCCGAAGGGGAATTTCATCTGTGTGGCGCGGTGCGGGATGTCGGGGGTTCTGTTGGGGCCGCCCAACTATCACGGGTATTCCGACCGGTTGCTGGAGGTGCACAAGACCCGGTTCTCGCATATTCCCGTGGATGACTACCGGGTGAAAGTGGAGACGGTTCATGATGCGGCGCTGATCGAGAAATGGAAAGAGGAGATGCGCCGGCAGGTGACGTACCATTTTGGCGAAGGCGAGGCGACGGTCACCTTTACGCGGTTTGCGGAGGCGGAGGCTTGGTTCCGGGAGCATTGTCTGGGCGAGGCGATTCACGAGGGGGCTCATTTTGTCATGCCGGGTTCCGATGTGCCGACGTTGGAGGATGGACGGCTTCGGGGGGTGATTGAGGATGCGATTCAGCGAGAGGCCCGGTTCCCGTTGCGGCTTTCGGTGGCGGTGCGCCTGGCGTTCCGGCATCTGGGACTGCACACGTTCAAGACGGGCGATGGGCATACGTTCCTGACGGCGGTGGAGCCGAGTGCGATTGATCTATCGGCGGCGGTGCCGCTGATCCGTGAAGTCGTGGACTACGTCAAGGAGCATCCCGGTTGTACGCGGCCGGAACTGCTGGCGGGATTGCGGCCGGTGGTGGAGGGGGAGTCGCCGCCGGATGTCACCGAGATCAACACGCAATTGCGCTGGTTGGTGGAGAAAGGGCATTTGATTGAATTTTCGGATGGCCGGTTGGCGGCGCCGCGGGAGACGGTTTCGCGCGTTCAGCCTGCGTGTCCGCGTCATCCCCACCATCCCCATCCGCGCCGTGAGCGGAAGAAAGAGAGACCCAAATGAAAGTGATGCCGCAGGCGATCCTGGTCACAATGGTTACCGTTTTGGCGTTCTCCGCCCAGGCGGAAACGGGGGTTATTCTTAAGAATGGCCGTCGGTTGGCCGGCAAACTTCTGGAGTGGCGTGAGAGCACCCAGGAATATGTGCTGACGACGGATGAAACCACCCTGCCGATTCCGCTGGCGCAGGTGGCGCGGGTGGTGGTTGACAAGCCGGCCGAGTTTGATCAGGCCGTGGCCCAGATCAAGGCCCGTCAGTTTGAGCAGGCCATTTCCACACTGGAAAAGATCATCAGGCGTTATAAGAGGATGAACTGGGATGCCGAGGCTGCCAGAGTGATGGCGGAGGCCTGTCTGGTATCGAACAATCCCAAGAAGGCGGTTTCGGCCATGGAGTCGCTCTTTGCCGTCGTGTCCCGCGATCAGGTTCCGGCGACGCTTCAGATGACCTATTGGAAGGCGTTGCTGGCAAGTGGCGCGACGGATCAACTGCAGAAGGAGTTGGACAAGGTGATTGGCACCGGCGCTCCCGAAATGGTGGCGACGGCTTATGTGATCCGGGGGAATGCGTTCCTCAAGGCGGGGCAGGAAGATGAAGCCCTCTCCGATTTTCTTAAAGTGATCACGCTGTTCCAGAACCAGAAAGAGGTCCAACCGGAGGCCCTGTTCAAGGCCGCGGATCTTCTGGACAAGGCCCGGGACCCCCGTGGGGCCGACTTGCGGCAGAAGTTGAGCAAGGACTATCCCGGTAATCCGTTTGCCTCGAAGGCGGCATCCGTGGCGCCGGTTGCGGCGCCGGCAGCCGCGCCAACTCCTGCGCCGGCGGCGACGCCGACCAATGCCCCGGCGGTTGCTCCGAAGAAGCCCTAACCGCCGGTTGAGTAACCCCGGGGGTTATTTCTTGTCCTGGGCCAGCCGTCTGGCGAGCGCCTTGTAGTCGGGTTGGGGCGAGGCAATATCATCCGATGTTTCGGCGATCCCATCGGGGCCGGCCGAGGAGAGGCGGACGACGTCATTGCTGCTGGTGTAGAGGAAGGGGTGGCCCCAGAGGTCCGGGGGCAGGGCCTCGATATAGTAACCCTGCCAACCGTCGGCGCCGGGGTTCCGGACCAGGGCTTTCAGGCCCTCTTCGGGGGTGGGATAGCGTTTGCAGTGGAACCTGTACCATTCCAGTGCGGTGCGGAGCACGAGCAGTTCCTTCCGGGTCTGGATGATTTTTGGCGGAGGTTGGTAGGGGATTCCGGTATTGATATCGAGGGTGAACAGGAACCCCACGACGACAACGCAGCCGCCCACGACCCAGATCATCATCCGGCGGCTGCCGGCGAAAAGGGTCCATATGGGTTGGCGGAGGTGACTGGTGTTACCCAGGCGGGCGGCGGTACGCGGTGTGCTTTTGGGTTTGGTGACTTTCCACTTGTCGGGATGGCGGAGGACTTTTGAGCAACCCGGGCAACGGGCGCCTTCCAGGGACTCAAAGATGTGGCGGCAATGGGGGCAACAGTATTTCATGGTTGTGGTTGGGTTTCTGCTGGACTCTTCCGGCACTGTAGTCGATCCGGCAGGTTACACAATCAAAAATCGAAAGTTGAAGGAATCGTACAATAGTGTACTCTGGCGGCTCTCATAGTTGGTCTTCTTGACGGAGGCAACCCTGTTTGTTATCAAGGTGACATCATGCTGGCGAAAACACGCGACAATGCAGACTGGCGAATGAAAGGTGGGTTGCTGTTCGGCGTGGTTGCGATGCTGATCGTGGCCGGGCCGGGCATGGCGGATGAGCAGTCTGAAATTCAGGAGGAGTTGCGGTTTGCCTCTGAACTGGTGAAGTGGCGTTTTCCGGATTACGCCCAGAAAACCGTTGACCGGCTTCTGGTGAAATATCCGGCGGCCAAGGCGCAGGCGGCCAAAGTCCGCATTGAAACGCTGACCTCGCGCGGGAAATTCGCCGAGGCCGAGGCCTTGGTGAAGACCATGCCCGTTGGGGCGCCTGAAACGATGGTCATGCAACTGGCCATTGCGGACCAATACTACGCCTGGCAGAAGATGAAGGATGCGCAGCGGGTCTATGACGATTTCTTCAAACAATTTCCACAGGGGCCGCCGGCGGAGGTGGCCCGGCTGTACGGGGAATCGGCCTACAAGTTTTCGCAAATGCTGCTCCTGAGCGGAGATTACCCCGGCGCCCTTGCGGCCTATCGCCGGGTGCTGACCTGTCCCCTGAATTCATCCGACATTGAGCGGCGGGTGCAGACGGAAATGGCGGAAGTGGCCCTCCGGGTGGCGGAACTTCCGGCGACGGACCCGGCGGTCAAGAAGCAGATCCTGCAAGAGGCTGTCAAGACCTGCGAGAAGATCCAATGGAAGGGCATGGATCTCTGGTTTGCCAAGTCGGTGGTGATCCTGGCGCACGTCAAGTTGTTGCAGGGGGACAGGGTGGGGGCGCGCAAGACGATCGCCGATTACATGCCCATGCTGGTGGAGGTGGACAAAATCCTGCGCGAGGCCAAGGAATCGAAACTCAGTCCGATGGCCGAGTGCAAGTTCATGCTCGGGACACTGTATGAGGAGGAGGGGCGGGCTCTGGTGGAGGCGGCGAAGCAGGATGCGGAAAAGAAGGCGGGGTGTGTGAACCTGCTGGCCCAGGGTATGACGCAACTCTACACGGTGGCGAAGAATTTCCCGGGGAGCAGTTGGGCTCCCACGGCGCGGCGCCGGGCGGATGGCATTGCCGATGTTCTGGAAAAGGATCTGGGCAAGACGGTTACGCGACCGGTTTTTGACGACGCCCTGATGATGGATGAGCAGTTGAAAGAGGCCCGGTTGTTGTTCCAGCAGCAGGATTTCAAGACGGCGGCGGAGAAGTTTCAGGAGGTGTTGAACATCGAGCATAAGTTCAAAAGGGCCCCGTGGGTGGTGAGTGAAATGGCCCGGTGTTATGTGGAACTCAAGGATGATCCCTATGCCCGGGCGATGACGGGTTTTCTGGCGGAGCGGTTCAGCCAGGGGACCAACGCGTATGAGGATGCCGGGAATGCGTTGCTGGCCGTGGCGACGGCGTATGATGAGCGGCGCGAGTGGTTGAAGGCGGGGCCGGTGTACGACCTCTATTACCGGTACTATCCGGAACACTCCAAGGTCCCCTACATCCTGTTCCGGCAGGGGGAATCGGCGGTTCGCTCGACCAATTATGTTGATGCCCTGCAGAGTTACCGGAAGATTACGGAAAACTATCCGAAGGCCAGGGTCTATCCTGAAGCCCTGAGCCGCACGGCCTACTGTCTTATGGTCCTGGATGATCCCACCAATGCCATTCCGGTCCTGACGAATTACATAGCGCAGTTGTCCACCGGAGTGGAGATGCTGAGTGCGCGGCTCAGGCTGGCGGATGCGTACCGGTCGACCGGGATGACGGTACCCGCCCTGAACGAGTATTCCCGGTTGCTCAAGTCGTTGGAGCAGGACAGTGCGGCGTTGGCGCAGGGTAGTGCGGATGAAGGAATCCGGTTGAAGCGGATGCAGGAGGTGGCCACCTATTCCAAGGCGCAAAGTTATTCCCGTCTGCGCGAACCGGCGGATCAACTTCCCGTCTACCAGGCGAAAGCCATTGAAGGGTATGAGGCATTCATGAAGGGGTTCCCCAAATCCGATCTGGCGCCGGGGGCCCTGGGCGCCATGGGTACGCTCTATTATCTGCTGGGTAAACCCGATGAGGCGAGCAAGGCGTTTGACCGGTTGAAGCGGGAGTATCCCAACAGTCAGCAGGCCATGAACATCGTGTTTGTCCAGGCGGATGCGTTGATGAACATGGGGGAAAAGAGTCGCGCGGTGAAGGTTTACACCGAGATGTTGAACAACACCGCGAACTTCAAGGCGCCCGAGTTTTTGCGCGCCGCGCGGGTCCTGTTCGACGCCAAGGAATTCGATGTTTCCAGCCGTCTGTTTGCCGAGGCGCGGAAGTCCACGGAGGTGCCGGTCTGGCAGGCGGCGACCCTGGGTTACGGCCAGGCCTTGAGCGGAGCCGGCAAGTATGATGAGGCGGTCAAGAGTCTTGAGGACTTCCTGGAGAAGTACAAGAAGTCCGGCTACGTGATTGATGTCAACCTGATCCTCAGCCGGTGCTATGCCGAGATGGCCAAGAAGGAAGCCGATCCCAAGAAGGCCAAGGTGGTTTTCGACAAGGCGTTGGGCGCCATGAGCAAGGTGCGGCAGTATGCCAGGGATCCGGAGATGATGATCAAGGCCGACATTGAGATGGCGGCGATCCAGTTGCTGATGGGCGAAAAGATGGCGGCGCTGGCGTCCTACCAGAAGGTCCTGTTGTTTGCCGATCCGTCCAACCTCAAACTCCGGCCGCACATCGAACAGGCGTTTGACAGCGTTCTGCCGTTGTTCCGGGAAACAGCCCGGTATGCGGACATGCAGGAGGCCTGTGAAACGTATTTGAAGCAGTTCCCGCAGGGGTTGTATAATTCCAAGGCGCGTCAGGGTCGTGATGAGGCCAAGACGAAACTGGCGACAGGCAGATAAAGGAAGGCGTCATGAACCGCAAGTATGCGATCCGTGTTTTGTTGATGACGACGCTCCTCGCGGGGTGGGGTGCCGGTCTTTGGGCGGATGCGCTCCGGAAGACAAATGGCAGTGAGATTAGGGGGGGGCGGATCAAGTGGCAGGAAAGCCGGCGCGAGTATCGGATTGAAAATCCGGACGGTTCCATCCTGTCGGTGCCCTTGGATGACGTTGATTCGGTGGAGGTGGCCAAACCCGCCGAGTATGACAAGGCCGTCCAAGCGATGGCGGCCAAGCAGTATGATGCGGCCATTCCGATTCTGGAGGATCTGGTGATCCGGTTCAGGCGGCTTCAATGGGATGCCAAGGCGCGGGAAGTCCTGTCCTCGGCCTACTATGCCAAAGGGGACTACAAGAAGGCCGTGCAGATCATGGGTGAGTTGATGCAGGGCACCCCGAAGAACATGATCACCGACGAGCAGTACGGCGCCTACTGGAATGCATTGATCGGGGCGCAGATGACGGTGGTTCTCAAGAAGGAACTGGGCGAGGCCATCGCCGGAGAGTCGAAGAAACTTGCCGCCGTGGCGGTGGTCAGGCGGGGTGATCTGGCCAAGGCCGAGGGGAAGCGCGAGGATGCGGTGCTGGATTACCTACGGGCCGTTGTGCTGTATGAGGAGGCGAAGGAGACCCATCCCGAGGCTCTTTTCAAGGCGGCGCAGTTGCTGGACGAGATGCGTGATCCGCGCGCCGACGAATTGAAGAAGAAACTGGTGACGTTATACCCCGGCAGCGGATATGCGAAAAAGCTGGGCGGGCAGATGTGAGGATGGAGTAAACTTAGCAAGGAGAAACGGGTGATGAAAAAAGCGATGTGGTTGGGAGTAGTGGCTGTCATTTTCGGAGTGGTCTTGATGAGTCAAAGCGCCAAGGGTGCGGATCCGGCGCCGGCTGGCGGGGCACCGACAGTGGCCGCGCCTGGGGGCGCAGCGCCGGGTACACTGGAGGTCAAGGAGGGGGAAGGGGCGGCGCCTGAAGCGGCGGGCCATGGCGGTTTCCTTGAAATCGTTACCCGCGCCGGGTGGTTCGGTATGGTCATCTGGGGCATGCTGATCATCTGTTCCATCATCAGTGTGGCCCTGATCGTGGATTCGTACATCAACATCAAGGACGCCAAGGTCATGCCGCCGGCGCTGGTCAGCAACGTCCGGACGGCCATGGAGAACGGGGATTTGTTGAAGGCGATCCAGTATTGCGACAGCACGCCCGGCCAGTTGGCGAACATTCTCAAGGCGGGGTTTGCGCAGGTGGAGGAAGGGTACGAAGTGGTTCAGGATGCGGTGAGTGTGGCCGCCGATCTGGAGACCGAACGCCTGCTGAGTCGCGTGACGTACTTGAGCGTTATCGCGAACACGACGCCGATGCTGGGGCTGATTGGTACGGTGCAAGGTATGATCTTCGCCTTCCTGACGCTGGGAACGATGGAGGCTGGCGCCGCGCAGCAGGCGATGCTCGCCGTCAACATCTCGCACGGGTTGTGGGCGACGGCCATCGGTCTGGGTACGGCCGTACCGGCGACGATCTTCTTCTATTACTTCAAGAACCGTTCCATGAGCATCATTTTGCGCATGGAAGCCTTGACGCTGGACATGATCAAGGCCCTGCGTAATGTCGAAATCGTCGCGGAATAAGTTCCGGGAGTTCAGGGTATGCGCGAAAAACGAGAAGAAGAAGCGCTGAATGGCAATTTGACGGCCATGATTGACGTGGTGTTCCAGTTGATCATTTTCTTTGTCTGTACGGTCAACATGCAGGACAAGGCGATTGATGACCGGATCAAGTTGGCCATGGCGCCCAACGGCAAGGTGGATACCAAGAAGAACCCCTACGAAGTCAAGATTGACGTGAGTGATACGGGGGTTATCTCCATTGCCAGGACGCCGTTGCATGCTTCGATGCTGACGACGGTGTTGAAGAAAGCCCGGGCGGATGCCCGGGGGAACGACGTGCCCGTGTTGATCCGGGCGGATGGCCGCGTGAAGCACGAGACCGTCCGGAAGGTTATGGACGCCTGTACGGCGGCCGGGATCTACAAAATAAAATTCACGGCGCTCAAGGAAAAGGCCTAGGCCGGGAGAGGATTCCATGTCTCGAAAACGACGACGAAGTACCTTTACGGCGGGGGAACTGAACCTGACGGCCATGATTGACGTGGCCTTCCAGTTGCTCAGTTTCTTCCTTGTCACCGCCCATCCGGTGGATGTGCTGACCAACCTGGACGTGTTCCGGCCCATGGCGGAAAAACAAACCGCAGAGGTTTCGCCGGCCGCAGTCATCCGGGTGTCTGTCTTTCCGGATGGATTTACGATCAATGACCGGGCGGTTGACAGTCGGCAATTAGTGGCGCTGTTGGGGAGAATGGCTGATCTCGACAAGACGCAAACCGTTCTTATTCAATGTCTTAACGCGTCTCCGCACTCAAGGTTGGTCGAGTTGTTGGATGTGTGCGTCAAACTTGGGCTAAGCAATCTCTCGGTAGTCAGTTCCGGTGGGGCCTGACGGAGGGGTGGATGACTTTCGGGACAACCCGAAAATGGCGTGTAATGATTTCTGGGGCGGGCGTAATACTCAATGGTGGTGAGAATCGGTTCCGGGGATAGAACTCATGAATATTGACTATCAGAAACTGATGTGGACCCTGAAGCAGCACCTGTGGGGGCCGTTGGGTTCCGTTATCCTGCATGTGATCCTGTTATTCATGCTGGCCACCTTCTTTGTGGGGGGGGGGCAGACCGGCAAGGCGCCTGAAGTTGCCGTCACGATGATGGAGACCAAGGCGGAGAAACTGGAGCAGGTGGAAGAGGTTGTTAAGAAGGAATTGGAAAAGGTGGAGATTCCGCCCGAGCGGGATGTGATTGCGGATGTTCCGAACGACGCGACGATTAGCACGATGGATGTGCCTTCCGATGCGCCGGGCAGTGGAGGAATGGGGAACTCCGAGGGGGCGGGGATTGGCAGCGGGGACGCCTCGCTGGCGACTGGGTTTGAGGTGGCCATGGCCAAGAGCCCGCTGGTGATGAGGGGGTTGTATTCGTCACGAACGGCGGGTGGGCGTTCAGGCGCCTTGAGCAAGTATGGTGGATCCGGGCGTGGTGAAGAAGCGGTGCTCCGTGCTTTGCGCTGGTTAAAGGCCAAGCAGGATGAAGACGGGTCGTGGAAGACTGAGGATAAGACGTCAGCGCCCGCGATGGCCGGACTGGCCCTTTTGTGCTTTCTGGCCCATGGGGAGACGCCTGCTTCGGAGGAGTTTGGCCTGACGGTTGAGAAGGCCATGAAGTACCTTGTCAGCATGCAGGGGTCGAACGGTGGGTTCGGCAGGAATCCATTCAGCAACCATGGGTCCTATGAACACGGCATTTGCACGTATGCCATCACGGAGGCTTTTGGTCTGACCAAGATCATGGCGCTGAAGGATGCCATGGACAAAGGAATTCAGTTAATCATCAATGGGCAGCAGGACTGTGGCGGTTATGATTATGCATACGCCAAGGGGCCGCGTTGGGACATGTCGGTGTCTGGTTGGCAGTTCCAGGCCCTGAAGGCGGCCAGGATGGCGGGTTGTTCCAACGAGAAACTGGAACCGACCATAACCAAGGCGATTGACTTTCTTCGCAAGATTAACGACCCCGGGCAGGGGGGTTTCGGGTATTCCGGCAGTGATGGTGCTCCGGGAGGATCCACGGTATCCATGACAGGCGCGGGCACTCTGTGTCTCCAGTTGTTGGGCAAGCCGGATTGCAAGGAGGTCCAGAGCGGACTGAAGTGGTTGAATGACAGACAGGTGGCGGTGGATTGGTCTACAGGGCAGGCTAACAAGGTTCCGGTCTATGGCTGGTACTACATTACCCAGGCAAAATTCCAAAAGGGCGGCGCGGATTGGAAGGCGTGGAACGCCATGTTTTCTCCGGCGTTGATCCGAGCCCAGATTGTTGAGGGGAAGTTGGGTCATTGGGAGGGGGGGGACCACGGCGGAACAGTCTACACCACGGCTCTGTGCTGTCTGATGTTGGAGGTTTACTATCGTTATCTGCCCACCTTCAAGCATGTCGAGGCGGCGCCCGAGGCCGGTGCGGCGGCCGCGTCGAAGACGGATGACGTCGTGGTTGGTGTGAAGTAACGGCACATGACCGATGGCGGTAACATACGGCTTTTATCGCCCGAGGTGGCCAACAAGATTGCGGCCGGTGAGGTGGTTGAGCGCCCCGCCTCCATTCTCAAGGAACTGGTTGAGAATGCCATTGATGCCGGCGCCACCCAGATTGATGTCGAGGCGGTTTCCGGCGGCGCCCGGCTGATTGCCGTGGCCGACAACGGGTCGGGCATGAATCGCGATGATGCGCTACTTTCGGTGGAGCGTCATGCGACCAGCAAGATCCGCACGGCGCAGGACATCGAGAATATCCACACCCTGGGGTTCCGTGGGGAGGCATTGGCGGCCATTGCCTCGGTGTCGCGATTCCGGGTTTGCACCCGGCGGGCCTCTGATCTGGCGGGGACCGAACTGACGATGAGCGGCGGGAAACTGCTGGATGTCCGCGATGCCGGATGTCCGGTGGGGACCCTGGTGGAGGTGCGCGATCTATTCTTCAACATGCCGGCCCGGCGCAAATTCCTGCGTTCGCCCCAGACGGAGGTGACCCATCTACGGCAGATGTTTCTGGTGCATGCGTTGGCCTGGCCCGGGATCGGGATGAAGTTGACGGTGGACGGACGGGTGACGTGGATGTTGCCGGGTGGCGGGAGTCTGGATGAACGTGTTCGGGAACTCTTCGGGGCGGAGGTCAAGGGGGCGCTTCGTGAAGTCAGTCTGGAAGCGGGGCCAGTGCGTGTTACCGGGTTGGTAAGTCGTCCGACCCTGCATCGCGGGGATCGTTCGGAACAGTACGTGTTCGTGAACCGGCGACCTGCCACGGCGCCGTTGGTCGGGTATGCAATTGGGGAGGCCTACCATGCGTTGCTGGCGGATGGGCGGCATCCCACCGTATTTCTTTTCATTGATCTTCCCGTGGACCAGGTGGATGTGAATGTGCACCCCACCAAGCGCGAGGTGCGATTCCGGCAACCTTCGGAGGTGCGCGATGCCTTGATCCGGGCGATTCGGGCGGCGTTACAGGGCGGGGGGGGCGGTTTTATTCTTGGGCGGGATGAGTCCCGCGGTGCGGTTCCGGTTGTGCCGCCGCCGGGGCCGGTTGAGGCGCTGCTTCGGATTGATGATCTGCCGGCCGCGCGGGCGTTTGCCTACCCGAAGTTGCCGTCGCCAGAGGCGTTTGTGCCGCGGCCACCCGGAGGGGGTGCGGCGGCGGGTGGCGCGGGGACGGGGGATCCGGGTGCGGGACGGGCGACGGAGGGAGCCGCGGCGGCGGGGGGGGCGCAAAGTCCGTGGGCGTGGTGTCGGGTGGTGGGGCAGGTGGGTGGTCTCTATGTACTGTTGGAGACGGAAGACGGGTTGGTGATCATGGATCCGCATGCGGCGCATGAGCGGGTGCTTTTTGAGAAGATCATGAAGGCGGTGGAGACGGGGTCCGTGGAAAGCCAGGGATTGCTGACGGCCGAGACGGCGGAGTTGCCGCCGCGCGACGCGTTGTTCGTGCGCAAGCATATCGAGGTGATGCGCAAACTTGGGATTGGGGTTTCGGAATTCGGCGGGGACGCCTTCGTGGTGGATGCACTTCCGTCGGAATTCAAGGCGGTGGCCATCAAGGACATGTTGATTGACGTGGCGCGTCATCTGGAACTGCTTGGGGAGCGGGGCAGTGGGACGCGATGGCGCGAAGAGGCGATTGCGCAGGCGGCCTGCAAGGCGGCAGTCAAGGCGCGGGACCGGCTTAATCTGGTCGAGATTGAGCGGTTGGTTGTGGCGTTGGCGTCGGCCGAGATGCCTTATACCTGTCCGCACGGACGACCGACCTTGATCCACATGTCGTTCAAGGAACTGGCGCGGAAGTTTGGGCGGGAGTAGAAGGCGCGTGAGGGGCTACTTGCCCTTCTGTCCTTTTTTTGTCACGCAGACGGCGAGTTTGAGGGCGCCGACGTGCTTGGCGGCGTCCATGACGTTCACGACGTGCTGAAAGGGAACATCCTTATCGGCCTCAACAACGACGGGTTGATTCGGGTCTGTCAGCAATTGGCGGAGGCGGCTTTCCAACAGGTCGGGGGCCACGGGTAGACCGGAGAGGTAGGCGGTGCCGGCGCGGTCCACCTGAACCTGAATGGTTTTCTTCGGGGTCTCATCCTGCTGGGGGTTCCGGGTACTCGGGAGGTTGATTTTCAACTGCGAGCGGACCATGAGCGGGGTCATGATCATGAAGATCAGAAGCAGGACGAGCGATATATCGATGAACGGGATCATATTGATCTCCGCCATGATGCGCTGTTTTCTGGAGGCCTTGGAGGGGGTCTTCACGCGGGTCTGTCTCCGGGCCGGTTTTCGGGGCACAGGACTTCGATGAGATCGAACACAAGGAGTTCCACGTCGGTCATCAGCACCTCGCTCATGTGGATGCAGTAGTTGTACCCAATGAGGGCGGGGATGGCGACGACGAGGCCGCAGGCGGTGGTGATGAGGGCCTCGGAGATGCCGGCGGACACGACCTCGGGGCCGCCGCCGCTATTGGCCGAGATGCTGGCGAACGCCTTGATGATGCCGATGACGGTTCCGAAGAGGCCGACAAACGGGGCGGTGCCCGCGACGGTGCCGAGGACCGGGACCATGGATTCCAGTTCCCGTGTTTGCGCCTGGATGCCGTGTTGCATGGACCGTTCCTTGGCTTCACGGCCGCCGGTTTGCAGGAGAACCTCGGCGGAGACCATGGCGATGGGGAAATCGTATTTGCGGCAGAAGTCCAACGCCGCCCGTTGGCCCTGTTCCGAGAGAATGCGGAGCAGGCGGGACATGAATGAACGCTCATTCACCTTGCAGCGGCGGATGACGCGTACCCGGTCGACGATAATGGTCACCGAGAAAATGGACATCACCAGGAGGACGGTCAGCACCGGCCACCCGCGGATCATCATATCGAACAAACTATCATTCATCAGTCTCTCCTGCTTCAGTTAGGGTGATATTGATTGCGCCTCGGGACCGGAATGTCAAGGCATTCAGTCGCGGGTGGCGGAGAGTGTTTGATGATTGTGTGGGGAGATGCCATGATGGTTGCAATCCGGCGGAGCCGGATGGGGACGTTGATTGATCGAGAATGGGGCGGGCGCGGAACAGGACATGACAATGAAGATAGGGATTGCACTGGGAGGGGGAGGCGCCAGGGGGTTGGCGCATATCCTGATGTTGGAGGTATTTGATGAGTTGGGCATCCGTCCGCACTGCATTGCCGGAACCAGCATGGGGGCGGTGATCGGGGCGCTCTATGCATCCGGAATGCCGGCGCGGGTGATTCTGGAAGAGGTGTATGCGATTATCGGTGTCGAGACGGGTTCCCGGCGCGGGCTCCGGAACATCAAGGCCATTCTGAAATGGATTGAATTCAAGGATCTGGAATTGGGGTCCCATGGAGTGTTCCGGGGTGACCGGTTTATCCAGCGGTTATGTGAGACGATGGGGGCGACGGACTTCGGGGAGTTGGCGATCCCGCTGAAGGTGGTGGCTACGGACTTCTGGGCATCCCGGCAGGTGGTTCTGGATTCAGGTCCGTTGCTACCGGCCATCCGCGCCAGCATGGGGTTGCCGGGGCTTTTTACTCCCATCCGGGTTGGCGGGCGTGTGCTGGTGGATGGCGGGGGGGTCAATCCGGTTCCCCATGATGTCCTTACCGGATGTGACTATGTGGTGGCCGTGGACGTGATGGGGTATCTGGGGGGTGGCATAGAGAAGAGGCCACATGTGTTCCGGTCGATCATGGGGATGTTTGACATCATGCAGAACACGATTATCAGCGAGAAAATGAAAAGTACCCCGCCGGATCTCTATATCAAACCCGCGATCTACAATGTTGATCTTCTGGCGTTCGATAAGATCGGGTCCATTCTGCGGCAAGCCGGGCCGGCCCGGGATGAGTTGAAGGCGGGATTGGTTCGATTGTCTTCCATGAATTCACACGCGATGACGGACGGGACAGGCAAGGGAAGCGTTTGAACAAAAGGCGCGAAGTTCGCGAAGGCCACAGACGGCGGATACGCCGCCTGTGGCGGATTCAGGCGGATTCAAGAGGAGAATTGCCTTGACGGCCTTGAGGGGATGTCATAGCAAGGTGGGGTGCCCGAGGTTGGCTTGGGTGGAAAGGAACTTTGACGTGAAATCCATGATGCGACTGGTGTTGTTTGGGATGGTGATGATGCCTTTGATCGGGCAGGCCTGGCCGTTTTCCAGTGATGACAAGAAGCCGGCGGAGGAGTCGGATGCCGCGACCACCAACATAACGAAGCGGTACCATCTGCTGGTCCCGGACAAGGCGTCGGAGAAGGAACTCATGCAGTTGTTCTCGGCCAAGCGCGGCGTTGGCGATGAATTGAGGGTGCTTTCCATGCTGGGCGAGGAAAAGCGGCGTGAAATGGCCAGGTTTGATGGCGAACTCATGAAGACCTTCGGGGTCACGGACAAGGGCAACTACCGGTTCGATCCCAAGACCAAGACCATTTATGAGCAGGTGCCGAAAGCCGGCGGGACCACGACTACCACGAATATGACGGATGCGGCGAGCGCAACGGGTGCGTTGGAAACCACGATGGTGTTCGAGCAGCGCGTGCACATGCAGCTCAAGGATGATGAGCAGGCGAAGCAGTTTGCGGGGTTGGCGGCCGGGAAGCGGATGACGGCGGAAGAGCTTCAGGTCTTCAGCCGTGTCCTGCGGGAGAAGCAGGTTGAGATGGACCGGTTGGACAAGACCCTCAAGGACAAGTATTCCGTATCGCGTGACCGCAGTTACTGGTATGACACCAAGACCATGCGGTTGTATGAGATTGTGACGCCGCCCCGGCGTGGCGCTCCGGTGGCAAAACCGCGGCGGTAATCAATACCGGTTCCGACGAGGAGAGAGGCCCTGCCCGATGGCGGGGCCTTTTTGTTGTGGGCAGGCGGGGCGGGGTGGTAAACTTCTTGCAGAGGGTTGACATGGCAGGTTTACTTCATAGCAGCAACGGCGGGGCGGCGGCGGGTGAATATGGCGCCAAGACGTTGCATGTGAACGGGTTTCCGTATGAGAATACGGCCGCCAAGTTCTGGAGTTGTCTGTTGGATGAGGTGGCGAACGATTATCCGGCGGGCACCCAGGTGGCTATTGCGGCCACCTGCGGCGGGCATCTGGTGGCCGATCTGCTGGTTCCCGAGATGATCCTGCAGAGGGACATGCGTAAACTGGAAACCGAGGATGCCCAGGAGGTCATCGACGATGCGATGGGCGTTCTGGAGTTGATTGGGCCGCCATCCGGGGTGCGGCTCCGTTTGGTGGAGGGCGGGGAAGAGGCGCCGTTGCACGAGATAGACCTGCCGGATATTGACGCGGAACTCATGCCGTTTCTGTTGGCGTGGTTGCTGGAGTGGGCGCGGATTCCCGATGGACTGTGGAACCGCAAGACGGTGCGCGGGAAGTTCGAGGCGGAGGACCGCCAGCGGCATCTGGTCTACAAGGTCAGCTTTGAGTTGACGACCCGGTTGCTGAGCGAGGAACTGTACCAGCGCGAGGTCGTGCTTCAATTCCAACGCGGCAGTGTCCACGCGCCAGCGTGAGTCCGGCGACGTCGAAACGTCGGCGGATCAGAGGCCGCAGGGATCGCCCCCGGCGAAAAGAGTTGTCGAAAAACCGGAGCGAGCGGCTATAGTCTTGCCCGATATGACAGCAACGGTGACGGATCGACTTGTGCGGGAGGTGGTGAAGGCCGGGATCTGCACGGGCTGTGGGGCTTGTGTGGCTTTGGACGCCTCCGGCCGTGCCGCCATGGCGGACACGCCCTTCGGGCCTGTGCCGGATTTCCCGGACGGTGTTGTCCTGCCGGAATTGGCGTGGACGGTTTGTCCTGGGAAAGGCATCGCTTATGCCGCGTTGTATCGCCGGCACTATGGGCGGATTCCGGAGAACTGGTTACTGGGTTGTTTCAAGGCGGTGCGAACGGGACACTCGGCGGATCCAGATATCCGGCGGCAGGGCGCCTCGGGCGGGGTGCTGACGCAGGTGCTGATTCATCTGCTGGAGACGGGGCGGATTGATGCGGCGGTGGTGGTGCGCCAGGGGGTGCCCGAGCCGGAAAAGGCCAGGGGGGTGGTGGCCAGGACGAGTGAAGAGATTTTGGCGGGGGCGCAGTCGGTCTATATCCCGGTTTCGGTGTTGGATATCCTGCCGCGGCTTGAGCCGGGGAAGCGGTATGCGATGACCTGCCTGCCCGATCAGGCGGCGGCGTTGCGGCAGTTGCAGTTGGCGGGGCACCCGCAAGCGTTGCTGGTCAAGTATGTGTTGGGTCCCTACACGGGCACGGCGATCTATCCGGCGGCGATCCAGTGTTATCTGCGGTCCAAGGGGGTGAAACCGGGTTCCGACCGGGTGGAATCGCTCAAGTGGCGGGCGGGGGAATGGCCGGGGTATATGGAGGTCCGGTTGGCCTCGGGGAAAGTGTTCCGGTCGAAGAAATTCTACTATAATTTCCTGATTCCATTCTTTGTGACGCAGAACAGTCTGCAGAGTGTGGATTTTGCCAATGAGTTTGCGGATCTGTCGGTGGGGGATGCGTGGTCGCCGCGGTTTGAGAGTCTGGGTGGGGGGCATTCGGTGATTGTGACGCGCAGTGACGCCATGGAGGCGGTGGTGCGGGAGATGGGGGGGCGGGGGTTACTGGTGACGGAGTCGGAGGATCCGGTGCGGGCGTTGGCGATGCACGGGCACATGATGGATTTCAAGAAGCGGGGCGGATTCATTCGCAACCGGCTGAGGGCAATCTTCGGGCGGCGCGCGCCGGTGTATGACATTCGGCCGGAGACGATGGCCTGGTCGCGGGTGGCGGTGGAGTTGGTGGTATCGGGGTTATTCCTGCTGGGGGCGACGCGGTTGGCGCGGTGGCTGGTTGCGCGATTGCCGGAGGGGGTGATCGGGCCGGTGTTCAACCGGTTGCGGCTGACGTGGAAGGCGATGAGCAAGCCGACGAAGCGCAAGGCGTTGGGGGCGATGAGGATGGTGGAGGAGTGATTTGGGATTTTTGATCGAGAAGGAATAATTTCAGAAGTACGGACATCACAAATCCACTATGAATAGTGAAGAACTCAAGAAAAGAACCTCTGAACTGATCTGAGATAGTACTGTACCAGACGGAGGATGGGCGCACGCGAGTGCAGTGCCGGTTTGAGAACAAGATGCACTGGGCGGCGCACGGTCAAACGGCGGCGGAGGTGATCCGTTCCGAATTCCCGACGGTCACCGATTTAGAGTGCGAATTCGATCTGGAAGTATGTGACCTGGGGATTATCCGATTCGCCGACCCGTATGTGAGATCGACTGTCGCGTTTCGCCACAATTCAATAGCAGGCGGTATGCGGGTCGCCCAATATCATCGACTGGCAGGGATGCCTGATGGGTGCAGGAGTTAGTCGGGATATGGTGTGTGAGGTGTGCCGGTTTCTTGACTTGTGGCCTGAATACGTTAACTTCTGACTGGATATGGCAAGAAAACAAACAATAAAAACTTCCCAACCTCGGGATGCCCAGACTTATCAACACCCGACTGCCAATTTGGCAGCGCGACCGGAGATTGGCGCGCAGGCCCATTTCAAGAAAACGAAGACACCGGCCACGTACCGTTTTGACTCCTCTCTGGCTCCGGAATTGGTCTGGGATGGCCAGAACTCGGCGCGCGAGCAGGCGGAATCGCTCATCCGGACTATCCAGGAGGCACCGACGTTGGCCGAAGCCAAAGTCGCCGCCGCCAAACTCAAGACCATGAGTCGACCGTTTCTGAATTGGACCGGCAAAGCCGAACGGCTCAGTTTCGATGTGCCGACTTTGCCACTATTTGTCCACGAGCGTCTTTCCACCAAGGCTATTTTGGATACGTTGA
The DNA here is from genome assembly GCA_964535015.1 of uncultured Verrucomicrobiota bacterium. Classification (GTDB taxonomy): domain Bacteria; phylum Verrucomicrobiota; class Kiritimatiellia; order CAIKKV01; family CAITUY01; genus CAZDUS01. The sequence continues at coordinate 21,217 of CAZHRU010000019.1, forward strand.
AGGGGCACAAACGCGATAAGCAGGATAGTTTCCTGGATAATCTTTTTGCCAGCGCCGAACGTTCGCTTCACGATCAAGTTCTTCGTGCCTATGAACACAGAGACGCATGGGTGAACCGTCTCATCCTAGGCGATTCGATGGTGGTGATGAATTCGCTGCTCCGTTTCGAGAGCCTCGGCGGCCAGGTACAGATGATCTATATGGATCCGCCTTATGGCGTGAAATTCGGCTCCAACTTTCAGCCCTTCATCCGTAAGCGGGACGTTAAACACAATGAGGACGACGATTTCACCCGCGAGCCCGAAATGGTTCAGGCCTACCGTGATACTTGGGAACTTGGTTTGCACAGTTATTTGACCTACCTGCGTGACCGACTTTTCGTCGCTCGAGATTTGCTCGCCCCCTCTGGGTCAATTTTCGTCCAAATCTCCGATGAAAACCTACACCACGTCAGGGAAGTTATGGATGAGGTGTTTGGGGTAGAGAATTTTTCGGGGATTATCAGTTTCTTTAAGACAAGTTCTCAAAGTACAACCGCTGTCCAATCCATTGTTGATTATATCATTGTTTATGCTCGTGATATTGAACGGCAAAAGTTTCGTCCGCTTCTTAAAACAAAAGAGCCGGGCGAACGTGGAGCGAAGCAGTACACACAGATCATCTCACCAGATATGAAGCGACTAGAGAGAATGACGTCAGCGCAAATTAGTGGGAAAGAGTCGATACCTGATGGATGGAAAATCTGCCGCCTTGGGCCCACTACATCTCAGGGCTATCAGGAGAACCGGAGTGGTCCTTTCATATTCGAAGGTGAATCATTCGTGCCAAGTGCAAATCGACACTGGAGTTGGGATCCGAAACCGGGCAAGGAGATGGAACGACTTGGAAAAATAGGGCGGTTACGAAAGTCGGGAAAGTCGCTTGCAACAGTTCTATTTGCCGAAGATAATCCAACTACCGAACTTGACAACGTTTGGCTGGATACCGGGGTTGGCAGTTTTACTGAAGACCAGCATTATGTAGTTCAAACGAATACGAAAGTTGTCGAACGTTGCTTGTTGATGACAACTGATCCCGGTGACCTAGTATTGGATCCGACATGTGGAAGTGGGACAACCGCCTATGTGGCTGAGCAGTGGGGACGACGGTGGATTTCTTGTGACACAAGTCGTGTGCCGCTCGCTCTTGCCCGGCAGCGGTTGCTAACGGCAACCTACGATTACTACGATTTGAAGGATAACGCGCGTGGGCCGGCCGGTGGGTTTAATTACATGCGTAAGCAGAACCAGAAGGGCGAGGAAGTCGGGGGCATCGTTCCCCACATCACGCTCAAGAGTATTGCCAATAGTGAGCAGTCATCCGATGTGGTTTTGGTGGATAGGCCGGAGACGATGAAGAACGTGGTTAGGGTAACGGGACCTTTCACATTTGAGGCCACGATTCCGACTGCTGAGGGGTTGGATGAAGAACCGGAGACGCCCGGCATCCAGAACGCTGATTATCAGAAGCACGTGGATCGGATGTTGGAAGTTCTGCGGCGTGCACCGGTTTTACGTATACCCGGCAACCAGACTGTGGTCTTGAAGAATATCCGCCCTCCAGCCAAGACGTTGACACTCAGTGCGGAGGCGATGGTGGATAAGGCCAATCTTGTGAACCTGGCTGATGATGCGTCCAAACAACCGGCACTTACCCGTGATGCCGAGCCGGTTGCCATTCTCTTTGGTCCTGAAAACGGCCCCATTGGCGAGCGGTTTGTTCGGGAGGCATGGGACGAAGCGGGTTTGAAGCATTACTCGCGCCTCTATGTGATTGGTTTCGCGATTGATCCGAAGGCCCGGCAGTTTATCGATAGTGCCGGGCAGATCGGGATACCCTGTACATATTTGCAGGCGACCATGGACCTTCAGATGGGCGATTTGTTGAAGAATATGCGCAGTAGTCAGATTTTCAGTGTTTGCGGACTGCCGGACGTGAGAATTGGCCGCATTAAGTCGAAAAAAGGCGCGAAGAAGGACGAGCCGGAACAGTGGGAGGTTGAGTTACAGGGGCTCGATACCTTCGATCCCGTGACGATGGATGCCGACCACCTCAAGGGCACGGAAGTGCCAGCGTGGTTGTTGGACACAGATTATAATGGCATGGTCTTTCGAGTTCGACAGGCGTTCTTCCCCCGCACAGGCGCCTGGGAGAATCTCAAGAAATCGCTGAAGGTGGAATTCGAGGACACGGTTTGGGACCACCTTGCCGGCACGACAAGCGCCCCGTTCCCTGCCGGTGACCATGCCCAAATCGCCGTCAAGGTCATTGATCCCCGCGGAAACGAATTGCTGGTGGTGAAAAAGTTGGAGGAACCGGAATGATCAAAGAAGTTGTTCTTCGACGGTTCAAGCGATTCGAGGCAGAAACGTTTGATTTAAGTGGTCACGTGATTCTTGCCGGCCCGAATAACTGCGGGAAGACGACCGTTTTGCAGGCAATTGCTGCGTGGGCATTGGCATTGCGCTACTGGCGTAGCCAGCAGGAACAGAAAAGTGTTGCTGAAAAGAAAGCGCCGCAGGATTTTTTCTATAAACCGGGAGGTCATTACGGTTGGGTTCCAATTTCCCGTCCAGCATTTGCGGCCGTACCGCTTCGCTCGTTTGACATGCTTTGGAAGGATAAAAGCAGCAAAGATACTATCGAAATTGAAGTCACCGGGAAAGATGGCTGGAAGATAACTACAGAATTCAGAAAAGACTCCAGCGAGCAAATTTCCGTCAGGCCAAAGAAGTATCCGGGGAGCGCGGAAATTCTCTTGAAGTTAAATCTCGACGTGGTGCATGTCGCAACCGTAGGGGGGTTGAGTACAAGGGAATTGAAACTTGATCCTGAATCCATTGAGACGCTCCTTGGTGAGCAAAAGCCCGGTGACGTTGTGCGCAACCTGTTATTGCAGGTGTCCAAGGGGAACTCCTGGCAGAAGGTTGCTGACGTGGTGCAGCGGTTGTTCGGCGTTGAACTCCTGACTCCACAGACGGCGGGGGGGCAGATCGTATGCGAATACCGGCAGTCGCCCTCGGCCCCGCCCTTCGATTTGCTAAATGCCGGGGCGGGAATGCAACAGGTAGTCATGCTGCTGGCCTGCCTTTATTGGCGGAGTGGGGCGGTGGTATTAGTAGATGAGCCTGATGCCCACCTGCATGTTTTCCTTCAGGACAGCATATTCTCGGAATTAAAGAAAGCTGCAGCGGAGACACAGAGTCAACTGGTGGTTGCGACACATTCGGAAGTCATATTCAATTCTGCTGATCCTGAGCAGATTTGCGTGATGATGGGGCGGCCGCGGCGCTTGGCTTCGCCCGCGGATTTGAAGAAGTTACGTCAGGCTGTGGCTGTACTCCAACAGTCCGACCTGATCGCCGCACTTGCCGCACCTGGCGTTCTCTATCTCGAAGGCTACACGGATCTGAATCTGTTACGTGAATGGGCCCGGATTCTCAAGCATCCGGTGGCGGACTATCTGAACCGCACGCCATTTTGGCAGCCGGTAGTGTGGAACCCAGGTGATGATTCACGCGGGATTAAGGCGCAGGAACATTACAGTGCCCTTCAACTTGTAAAAGAAGACATTACCGGGATCTGGTTATTGGATACCGACGGCAAGGCAAAGGTGAAGTCGAGCGAGGTGCCTGAGCGGGGGAAGTTTAACCGGATGGCCTGGAAACGTTATGAAACCGAAAGTTATCTTATCCATCCAACCGCTTTGGCCCGCTTTCTTGATGCCCAGACGGCTGGCGGTGGTGTCGATGCTGTCCGTCGGTTTCTGGCGAACAAGTTTGGCGACTATCTTGGCGCGGAATTAGGTGATCAGGTCGCCCAGGAGTTCGTCACGCATCCGTCTCCGGCATCAACGGCGGTTGAAAGATATCTTACCGATACCAAAGCCCGAACCACGTTGGTAAGCGGTATCTTGCAGGAAGGCGGCGTTCACGGGCTAGACTATACGCGATTCAATGAAATTGCCGCCATCATGTTGCCTGAAGAAATTCATCCCGAGGTGCGGGAAAAACTCGACTTTATCCAGCAGGCATTCGGTTTATGAGCAACTTTGAAGTTCCCAGTCCAATTTTGTGCTCGCCCTTTGCGGAGCCGAACGAGCACTGGTGGATTCTGGAAGGCCAACCTGCCGAGAGACGGCAGAAACGGCGTCCAGCTATGTATTTCTATCGGGAGCCGGGCCGGGAGGATGAACGCGGCGGATTAGCCATTGAAATTAAACTGGCTAACCTTATCCGTGAGCGGGTGAAGGCATGGCGTGCCAGTGGGTATGCCGGTGTCACCCGTACAACGCTGGAACTTCTTCAGCATTGGCAACGCGAGGGACGCGACGACAATAAACGATTGTTCTTCGCGCAAATCGAAGCGGCGGAGACCATTATCTTCCTAACTGAAGCCCGCGTTGATTTTCGCCAGGGCATCGAGATTCCACGCGACGAACCTAGTGATGACCGTAAGGCCGATGGTTTTGCTGGTTTCCTCCGGTACGCATGCAAGATGGCTACAGGTACCGGAAAAACAACGGTCATGGGCATGATCGCCGCCTGGAGCATTCTGAATAAGGTGAACGACCGTAGCGATAGGCGGTTTTCCGATGTGGTGTTGGTTGTCGTGCCCAATGTCACGATCCGTGACCGATGTCGTGAACTCGATCCCGAACTGGCCGAGGCAAGTCTTTACCGCAAACGCGATCTTGTTCCCGGTCATTTGATGGAGCGGTTGAGGCAGGGGCGGATAATCGTCACCAATTGGCACGTCTTCGAACCTCAGTCGGTATCGAACGGTGACGCAGCCCGTGTGGTCAAACGTGGGCGGGAAATTCTAACTACGGAAACTATACGTATTGGCGAAAAGAATGACACGAAACGTGGAACACGTTTCTTGACTCGCGAGACGCTCCTTCAGCAGATCGGCAACGGGGTTCTGGAAGTTGTTAAGGGCAAACCTGACGTGGATGAATCAATTCAGGTGCGCAACCGACGCTACGTTGAGAGCGATACAGCGCTGATCCAGCGAATTCTCGGCCGGGATATCGGCGGCAAGCAGAACATTCTCGTCATGAATGACGAAGCTCACCATGCTTACCGAATCAAACGTGAGGAACCTGATGAGGACGAGGAGGAAGAGTTTGGCGAGACGGAGGAGGCTGAGGATTTCTTTAAAGAGGCCACTGTCTGGATTGACGGGTTGGATCGTACTCATAAGTTACGCGGCATAAACTTTTGTCTCGATCTGTCGGCAACCCCTTACTTCCTTGGAAGGGTTGGGCAGCAGACCAACCGCCCATTTCCCTGGGTAGTCAGTGATTTCAGTCTGATGGACGCCATCGAGTCCGGTTTGGTTAAAATCCCTCAACTCGCTGTCCGCGATACGACAGGCACTGAGATTCCCGGTTATTTCAATGTCTGGCGGTGGATTCTTCAACCGGGGCGGTTGACACCCGCTGAACGAGGAGGCAAACACGCCAGTCCGAAACCCGAGGCTATATTGAAGTGGGCACACACGCCTATCGCCATGTTGTCTGGTTTATGGGAAGCAGAGCGCGAAGTTTGGGAAACAAATGGGGAAACACGTCCGCCGGTCTTCATTTTGGTATGCAGAGACACGGCTTTGGCGAATGTGATCTATGAATGGCTTGCCAACGGAAAGAGTCCCAGTGGTATTCCTTCCGCGAAGATGCCTTGGTTCAGAAACACGCCCGAGGCCAAAAATAACACAATCATTGTGCATTCGAAGGTGATTCACGAGACCGATACAGGAGAGGCAAAAAGCGCGGAGTCCCGATGGATGCGATACAAACTTGAAACCGTGGGGCAGAAGGAATGGCCTACGGACACACAGGATCGGCCGTTGTATCCAGACGGTTTTATTGATCTGGCAACCAAACTCAATCAGCCGTTGCACCCGCCTGGACGGGACGTGCGTTGCATTGTCAGTGTTGGGATGCTTACCGAAGGATGGGATTGCCGTACAGTGACCCATATCATCGGACTGCGCCCTTTCATGTCGCAACTTCTTTGCGAGCAGGTTGTTGGCCGCGGTTTGCGCCGAGCCAGTTATGAGGTGGGCGAGGATGGGTTAATGCGCGAGGAAGTGGCCAAGGTTTTCGGTGTTCCATTCGAAGTCGTTCCCTTCAAAGCGAATCCTGGCGGGACTCCGCCACCTCCGGTTAAGCGATATCATGTGCATGCGATGCCGGCACGTGCGCACCTGGAGATCCAGTTCCCGCGCGTTGAGGGGTATACGCAGGCTGTACGTAATCGGGTCAAGGTGGATTGGGAGAATGTGCCGACTCTCAAGATCAAACCTGGAGAGATTCCTCCCGAAGTTGAAGTCAAAGGACTGAATTTAAATAACCGTGGACGGCCTTCACTTTTGGGGCCGGGACGGTTGGATAAAGTTTCGCTAAATGAGCGCCGTTCCCAGCTTCGGGTGCAAGAACTTGTGTTCGACGTTGCGCGTACTTTGACCAATGACTTTATCAAGAATCGTGATTGCGAGGTTCCTTCACAGATTCTTTTCCCTCAACTCGCCGGTATTGTTGATCGCTATGTCCACAACGAGGTTTTGGTCTTTCCTCCTGGGGACCTCCGTGATCTTCATTTTGCTCCCTACTACGGTTGGTTGGTTGAGATATTGTTCGAAGCCATTCGCCCTGATGCAACTAATGGCGAATCGCCCGAGATCCCTCGTTTCGAGTCTTCTCGTGGTCCTGGCAGCACCCGTGAAGTCGACTTCTGGACAAGTCGTGAGGTGCGTGAGGTTGTGAAGTCGCATGTCAATTATGTGGTGGCAGATACAAAGAAATGGGAGCAGACGGCCACCTATTACATAGACACTCATTCTAAAGTGCACTCTTTCGTCAAGAATGCGGGATTAGGGTTTGCTATTCCATATTTGCATAACGGACAGATGCACGATTATCAGGCCGACTTTATTATTCGCTTGGAAGGAGCCAAGAATCGATTCCTGCTCTTGGAAACCAAAGGATACGATCCGTTGGAAGATGTCAAGACAGCTGCTGCCCAACGATGGTGTTCTGCGGTTACGAGTAACGGGGCACATGGAAAGTGGTCGTACCGTATTGTTCGCCGCCCGGAGCAAGTAACGGCCTGTGTGGATGCAATATTTGCGTCAGGGTTCTGACGAAGGACGGGAGTAGTAGAAGCCATAGGCCAAACCCTGGCAATACACCGTGATATCGCATGATCGTATCGCTGAAAATGTGACACTCGAGTGGCTTGCAAGGCCGGTTGTGTAGAGGTCGAGGCGTTTTCGCAAAGTATCCTGAAAGGAAACGACAAAACTATGACTACCAAGAAGGATCCATTATCGGACTTTCTGAACCTGATTGAGATCATGGGCAAGGAGGAGGGTGCGGCGCCAAAACCACGGCGGCGGAAGAGGCCGGCGCCGCAATACATTTTGCAGATCAAGATCAGTCTGAAATACATCAAGCCTTTGATATGGCGGCGTGTTCAGGTGGCGGATAACGCCACGTTGAGCGAGTTACACGGTGTCATTCAGCGTGTGATGGGATGGGATGGCTACCATCTTCATGCCTTCCAGACGCCGGGGCGCGGAGGCGGGACGATGACTTTCGACAACGAGCAAGGCAATGAGCAGACGACCTATTTGTCTGAGGTGTTTGTCAAGAAGGGGAGCAAGTTGATCTATGAGTATGATTTCGGTGATGGATGGGAGCATGAAGTCGTCCTGGAAGAACTGATTCCTTTCGATGCTTTACTTCAGGTGCCATCCTGTGTGGGTGGGGCGCGGGCTTGTCCGCCGGAAGATTGCGGCGGGGTGCCGGGGTATAGTGAAATCCTTGAGACTCTGAAAAAGCCGGACGATCCTGATCATGCCGAGGTCATGGAGTGGGTTGGAGAATATGATCCCGAGGAATTCAATTTGGAGGTTATTGGGCAGAAGTTGAAACGGGCGTCATGGACGATCCCAAGACGGGCGCGACTACGGTAGGAGACTAGAGGTAAACGAAGAGTGACGACACCCTCACCCGGTCTTCTTCCTTGAAGGGAGAGGGGGGCGGGAAAGCAGGATTCGACAATGAGTGACAAAGGACACAACTGGGTGGTGGAACTAGAGGGGGTGGTGGAGCGGTTATTGCCGCGGCTGCTGACGCAGGTTTGCCGGGATCCCAACTCGCCGGCGTATGGATGTTTTGACCGGGATTGGTGGCATTACCGGATCCGGGATTTTGCCTCGATCATTTTGCAGCAGGGCGCCTATACGGTTTGGTTGGCGGCGAAGGAGGAGGCGGCCGTTCGGGAGTTGGCGGCGGGGGCCTGCCGGTTCTGGAATGCGCGGGCGGTCCGGACCGGCGCCTTTGAGGAGTATTATCCTTATGAGGAAGGGTATCCGCCGCTGGCCTTCTCGACGCTGGCGGTGATGAAACTGGTGGAGGCGGGAGTGGTGGCGCCGGGGGAAGTCGAGGCTGGGGCGCGGGTGGCGGCGCGGCAGTTGATGCAGCGGTTTGAACCGGAGGCGGCCAATCAACAGGTGGCGGGGTTGGCGGCGTTGATTGGGTTGCGGCGTGTGTATCCGGTGCTGGTGCCAGAGGACAGGGTGGCGGGCATTGCCGAGCGTACCCTGAAGTTGCAGACAACCGAAGGGTGGTACATGGAATACGGCGGACCGGACCTCGGGTACCTGTCGGTGACGCTGGATTGTCTCTGGGATTGTTTTGACGCGACCGGCGATGTCCGATATCGCGAGTCGGCGGCGGCCGGGTTGCGGTGTATCGGGCGTTATGTGGAGGCGCTGGGCGGCGGGATCGGGATGCACAATGCGCGCAACACGGATTACATCCTGCCGTACGGGATCGCGCGGTTCCTGGGGGGGGCGGAAAGCGACGAATGCATTCGCCGGGACGGCGAATGCCACCTTGAGGAGGAGCGTGAATTGGCGGCGCGGGTGTTGACGATGCTCTATCGGGATGTCGGGGAGGCGGGGCATTTTTTGCGGGCCATGGACGACCGGTATCTTTCGCATTACATGGGGCATTCGTTGGTGCGGGCGTTGCCGATCCTGAAAGCGGCGGGATTGGGAACGGAACCGGCGGCCGTGAGGCGGGAGGCGACGGATCAGGTGTTGGAGCGCAGCGGGCATGTGTTGTTGGCGGATGGCGGGCGCACCTATGCGGCGATTCTTTCGATGAAGAAGGGCGGGGTGTTTACGGCGGAAGGGGGTGCGGGGAGGGTTTCTGATTTTGGGTGGGTGGTGAAAGCCGGGGCGGTGCAGTATGTCAACCACTGGTGGTCGGACGAATGGATAGGGGTGCGGGAAGGGAACCGGTATGTGGTGGCGGGGTGCCTGGCGCCGAACCGGGAGCATGAGAGTGCGCCGATGAAGCACATCATGTTGAGGGTGTTGAGTCGGGTGTTCGGGCGCAAATTGATCGGGCCGCTCAAGAATCTACTGATATTCAAGAAGGGCGCGGCGGGGTATCCTTTCAAGAGGGTGGTGACCCCGGGGCGCGACTCCATTGTGGTGGAGGACCGGATCTCGAGGTTGCCGGGCGGGGTGAACGTGGTTCAGGCCCCGCGCTCGTCCAAGCGGCATGTGGCCAGTGCGGATAGTTTCCACGCCGAAGATCTGGCGTTGGGCCGCGGGGTGCGGCGTGAGGTGACGACGAAACTTGTGGATGGCGTCTTCAGCGCCAAGACGGTATATACGGGACTCTGACCTATGAAAGTGATCATCCAGATACCTTGTTTCAATGAGGAAAAGACGTTGCCGGCCACGGTGCGGGACCTGCCCCGGGTGATTCCCGGTGTGGATGTTCTGGAATATCTTGTGGTGGATGACGGCAGTGCCGATCGGACGGCGGATGTGGCGCGGGAGGTGGGGGTACACCACGTGTTGCGTCTTGGCAGCAACCGGGGATTGGCGCGTGCGTTTGCCAATGGCATTGAGAAGGCGTTGGAATTGGGCGCGGATATTGTGGTCAACACCGATGCGGACAACCAGTATTGTGCGGCGGATATTCCCAAGTTGCTGGCGCCGATTCTGGCCAACCAGGCGGACCTGGTGGTGGGCAGTCGTCCGATTGTGGAGCATCCTGAGTTCGGGCCGGTCAAGAAACTGTTGCAACTGGCGGGGAGTTGGACATTGCGGCACATTTCCAAGACCACGGTGCGGGATGCGGCATCGGGGTTCCGCGCGTTTTCGCGAGAGGCCTGTCAGCGGGTGTTCATCTATTCATCGTTCTCCTACTGCATGGAGACGCTGATCCAGGCGGGCAACATGGGGTTACGGGTGGCGTCGGTGGATATCGGGGTGAATCCCACGACGCGGCCGTCGCGCCTGTTCAAGAGCATCCCCGAGTACATCCGCAAGCAGGCGGGAACGATGCTGACGATGTTTGTTCTATACCGGCCCGGGCGGTTCTTTTCCTCGCTGGGGATGTTACTGCTGGCGGGATCGCTGGGGATAGGGCTGCGTTTTATTTATCGGGTGTATGTGATGCCGGAACCTGGTCGTACGCATCTGCCGTCGTTGATTCTGCTGGCGGTGCTGGCCTTGGGCGGTTTCCTGTGTTTCCTGCTGGCGGTACTGGGCGAGTTGGTTAAGTCCCAGCGCCGGATTGGTGAGGAGAATCTCTATCTGTTACGCCGGGCGCGGGGCAGGCGGGGAGTGGGGAATGGTTGATGGGGGCGGGGTAATGGGGAATCCAGAATCCAGAATTCAGAATCCAGAATCCGTGAATGCGCGGTTGCCGGTTGGTCGGGCGGTCAAACTGGTCAAGTTCCTGGTGGCGGGATTGCCTTCGTTCCTGATGGCGGTGCCGTTGAATTGGTTGCTGGTGACGCAGTGGGAGGTCCCCAAGGGGCCGGCATATGCGCTGGTGCTGTTGTTCCAGGTGACGATCAACTTCTTCCTGTGCCGGTGGTTTGTGTTCGAGAAGTCGAACGACAAGTCACTGATGGCGGAGTTCGGGGCGTTTGTGGCGGGGATTGCGTTTTTCCGGCTGGCGGACTGGGGTGTGTATTACCTGCTCGTCAACAGGGCCGGGTTCCATTATCTCGCGGTACAGTTGATGAATGTGGTTTTGTTTTCGGTGCTCAAGTTCCTGTATTCGGAACGGGTGTTGGGGGGAGGAGTTGGGAGGTAGAAGTCAGGAGCCAGAATCCAGAAGTCAGAATGGGGGCCGGGGAGTGAGGGATGGCGGGGCGCTTTCTGCGGCGTCCTTCCGGTTGACATGAATAGACGAGATTCCAAAACAAGGCGGTTCGGGATTCCGGGATTAGTGATTGCCGTCTTGGCGATGATGCCGGTGATTTCGGTTGTCCCGGTGACGCGGGCGCAGGAGATTGATTTTGACGCGATGGTGTCGGAGGGAGTGGAGTGGGTACGGGAAAATGTCCCCGTTGATCTTTTGAGCCAGGTGGAGATACCGGCTCCGGCGGAATGGACGGAATTTTGGGGGAGGCTACAGGAGATTCTGGGCAACGGTTCGCTGGAGGACATGGCGGACTTCATGCCGTATGCGGAGGCGGGGGCCCGGTTGCTGGAGCGAATGCCGGGCGGGGAAGACTATGCGGGCTGGTTGCGTCAGCGTCTGGATTATCTGGAGATGGCGGGAGATGTGACGCGGCGTATTCCGGTTGCCGTGCCGCCGGTGCCGCCGCCGCGTCCGCCGCCGGTGGTGACTGGGCGCAAGGTGCATCTGGTGCCGGCGAAGAAGGCGGTGGTGGCGGTTCCCGCGACGGTCTCGGTGCGGCGCCAGACGGCGACGGAGAGCAAGGTGGCTTGGAAGCGAAAGTTGGCGGGGCGGGCGGCGCCGGTTGGGGCCGGTGCGCTTGTGCCGCGGCTCAAGGCGGTGTTCCGGCAGGAAGGGGTCCCCGTGGAACTGGTTTGGATCGCGGAGGTGGAGTCCACGATGAATCCGAATGCCCGGAATCCGGGTGGGGCGGTGGGGCTTTTCCAGTTCATGCCGGCCACGGCGAAGCGGTTCGGACTGCGGACCTTTCCGATAGACGAGCGCAAGCACCCGGAGAAGTCGGCGCGTGCGGCGGCGCAGTATTTGAGGTTTCTGCACGGGGAGTTCGGGTCGTGGCCGCTGGCGGTAGCCGCTTTCAATGCCGGGGAGGGGCGGGTGAAGGAGTGCATCGAGAAAGAGAAGAGCGGTAGTCGGACGTTTGGAGCCATTGGGCGTCATCTGCCGTTGGAGACGAGGATGTATGTTCCGAAAGTGGAGGCGTTGGTGGGGTTGCGGGAGGGCATTGATGGATTGAAACTGCCGGCACCGCGGGCGGAAGGGCGGGCGGGGGAGAATGCGTTCGCAGGGGATGTCGAAGGCCACCCCATGCAGCATTCATTTACCGAAGAATGTTTCCGCGTTTTGCCGGGTGATTTGGGTGGCCTGATCCGGGGTCCAATGCCGGAGGGATGCGATGGCGGCGGTGATGATCGGGAGGTTGGCGGGTTCGTTGATGGGTGGAGCGGGGTGTGGGTGGAAGAGGTGTTTCACATGTCGAGCCAAAGGCGAAGTTTCGGGAGGGGTGACAAGGGTTGGCATGAGGTCGGGGGCGTCTGTTTCCACCAGGAGGCGATCCTCGGGGATGGCGATGACGGCGTCGCGGCCGCGCAGGTTATTGTCGTGGGTGATGGCGCCGGAGAACGAGAACCAGGCGCCGCGGTGGACGAGGGCGGTGACCAAGCCGGGTCCGCCTGAGTAGGAATGAAGCAGGATGCCGCGGGGCGGCCAGCCGTGGTCATCGAGCAGTTCCATCAGGCGGCCCCACGCGCGGCGGCAATGGACGGAGACGGGGCGTTCCAGTTCCGTGGCCAGGGTAAGTTGGGTGAGGAAGACTTCTTCCTGGGCGGCGAAGGTTTCCGGGGCAAGGGCATGGTCGAGGCCGATTTCGCCGATACCGGCGGGATGATCCTGCAGCAGGCCTTGAAGGGTGTCGATCCATTGGGAGGTGCAATCCATGGCGTACCAGGGGTGCAATCCGAAGGAGACCCGGACGGTGGCGAAGCGGGCGGCGATTCCGGTCACGGCGGGCCAGTCGGTCTCGCTGGTTCCGCAGCACATGAGGGTGGTGACGCCGGCCTGGGCGGCGCGTTCCATGACGGCATCGAGATGTGGGGCCAGGCGTTCATCCTGCAGGTGGCAGTGGGCGTCGAACCCGTATGGAGGCGGCGGGATGTTGAGAGGCATGATGGATCCTCCAGCGTTAACTCGCATCTTCGATGTAATACTACACGTCCGGGCGCGGCATGGGAAGGGGTAAAGTGGGGTTAAGCGGTTGACGTTGAGTCTATCGCTCAACTTGCTTCACCCGTGACGCGAGGTCACGGGGATCGTCTGTCGGGGATCGTCTTGTTTCACCCGTGACGCGCGGTCACTGGGATCGTCTTGCCCGACGTGGGGGTGGCGGGATAGAGTGTACGGACAAACATGGGGTGATTACCAATGAGTGACGATTCTGATGTGATCCGGAAGGCGCGCGGGCGGTTTGTCTGTATGGCCAGCGCCTATGCGTTGGGGGTATTCAACGATAACTTCTTCAAGCAGGCGGCGCTGATCCTGGCGGTGGCGGCGGGACGGACGGAGATGCAAGGGTTTGCTGTGGCGGTGTTTACGGTGCCTTTTATTCTGTTGGCGGCGCCAGCGGGATGGGCGGCGGATCGGTTTCCCAAGTGCAACGTGGTGATGGCGGCCAAGGGGATGGAGTTTATAGCGATGCTGGCGGGGGCCATTGGGGTTTGTCTAGGTCACTGGTGGCTACTTTTTGCCATGTTGGCGATCATGGGCATTCAGGCGACGTTTTTCAGTCCGGCGTTGAACGGCAGTCTGCCGGAGTTGTACCCGGCGGAGCATGTGCCGCGGGCCAATGCGGTGTTGCGTATGCTGGTTACGATGGCGATTCTTGGCGGGGTGGCTTTGGCGGGGGTGGTTTTGGACCGGTCGGGGACGTGGGCGGGCATTGAGCGCGGGCGATGGTTGGTTGGGATCACG
>CAZHRU010000020.1:0-34892 GCA_964535015.1 uncultured Verrucomicrobiota bacterium
GCTTCGCGTGGCCTGCTACCGCTTCCTCCAACTTCGACACGCTCACCGGCCCGCATGCGGCCAGGAACTCCTCCAAGGACAACTCCTCCTTCAGCGCCGCCCAGGCGGCGAGGATGTCCTTGATCTCCCGTTTCCCCGACTTCGACTTCAACTCGAAGCCCGGTATCGTCTGGCCGGCCTCCGTCACAAACTGCATGTTGTGTGACTTCACGCTCTCCACCCATTTCTCCAGCACCAGCGCCAGCCGCCGTCCGATGGAATGCTCCTCCGGCGAGGTCCAGGTGGAGGGATGGAACTGCGCGGGAATCTCCAGGGCGGCGTCGCTGTAGTTCTGCGCCACGACCAAGGCCTTGCTGTAGAGGGCAGGGCAGGTCCCCCGGTTCCCGCAGTACCGGCAGATTTCATCGGTCGGGTACAGGAGATCATGGCGGGCCTCATCGAACACAGCCGCCCGCCGCGCCAGGATCGTCATGATCCGGGTCTCCAGCCGGGGAACATCCGCCTGGGTGAACTCACCCTTGCTGATGTCGTTGCAGCGCGGCGACACGAACAACACGACCACCGTGTCGATGTCCGGCATGCCTTTCAGGAGTGCCAGGGCATAGGCCTGCCCCTGGTTGTTCACCTCCGCGTCATCAACGGGATTCCGCCCGAACTTCCAGTCGATCGCGTAGGCCGTCCGGCCCTTCACGATCAACCGGTCCACAATCCCGCGCCGGTTGATGATAGGCACCCGCAATTCATGCTCGCGCAAGTCACGCTCCGCACCCGCCGCAATCGGCGCGACGAACCCGAGGCATTTCTCGACCTGCTCCCGTTGTTCGTCGGTGAGCCCGGTCACATCGCCCGTCTCACACGCCTTGTGCAGCAACTTGCCTTCATCGGCCGCTTCCTGGTCACCGTCCGTGTCACTCACAAACCCCGGACAGATTTCCGCATACTTCAAACCACTCGCCGTTACGTCGGTTCGTTTCATGCCGGTCGCTCCCTTCATACGTTCCAGATCACAAATAGCCCGAGGACTCCCCAGCCGATCCCGGTCGCCCCTTGCGTTACGTGCATGCACATGCCCGCAAGCAGAAAGACCAAAACCGACAACCCAAACTTCACGACCAACTCCATCTCTTTGTCCGTCATCGCACACCGTCCTTTCAGCCCTCTGTAAGGGCCTTCTTGAGGTAGAACCCGCCGAGCAGCATCGGCACATCTCCGAAGTTCCCTTTCGTCATCAGGAACATCACGTACCCGCCCATGAGGAGGACCATCGCCAGCAGGGTCTTGAGCATCCCCTTCGTAAATTCGATAGACTCCAGATGCTTCCGGACCCGTTCGTTCAACTTGTTCTGATCGTCATTCATTGCTTCATTCCAATCCGCACGTTCAGTGCATTGTTTGTTTCAACCACGCCAGCACACGCCGGCCTCACCAATAGTCACCAAATCAACCTCGCCACTCGGCCCTGGTGGCCCCCGGCAACCACCGCGCCCCCTCATTGCGCCACCCCCGCCGGCAGAAGAACCCCATCAGCCAAATCGCCATCATTGAGTAGCGCCATGTTCGAGAGCTTCGCGCGCACCGCCTCGCAGGCCCGCTCCTCGACGGTCCCCGCCGCAAAGACGATCCTCTGAATGCTTTTGGACTTCGCATTCGCCCGATGAATTCGACCCAACGCCTGCTTGAGTTGCACCGCGCTGAACCCCGGGGAAATCAATGCCAGGCGCGGGAACTCGCCGCGCAGGTCCTGCAACCCATCCAACCCCTCACCGGCCGTGGCCAAATTCGCCGCCACGATCCGCACCTCATCCGCGCCGAACCGGCGCAGGATGTCGGTCCGTTCTTCCATGGACGTGTTGCCCTCGATCACGGGCAGATGGGGGATCAACTCGCGCAACGCCGTCAGCGTTGCCCGGAAATTCACGAAGATCACCACGGACCGGCCTTCCTCGACGGCATCTGCCGCCATCTCGGCCAGCCCCGGCGCCTTGAGCAGTTCTGCGTCCTGCCGGGCGCGTAGCATCTCGACCAAGTGATTGACGGAGGGGCCGCGCTCGCTCTGCGCGCGGAAGATGTCTACGTAGACTTTCGCGATATCGTCGCCGAAATCGTATGCTTCCGCTGTCAGCAGCGTTTCCGGAAAAACATCCCCGAGATCCCGAATCCGCACTCGCGTCCCGCGCGGCACTGCCGCGGAAGCGCCAGCGGAGCAAGGCACACTTCCACCCTCGAAAATCGCCGTGTGCAGCCGCGCCAGTCCCTCCCGGGCCCTGGCGATCTGGAATGCGCGCCGGGATCCCGGCCGCGCCGATCCAACCGGGAACTCAATCCCGCCCCAGAAGCCCTTCACGCACCCGTGGGCTTTCAGAAACGTCCAGTAGGACTCCCCGCCGTGATGCAGCCGCAGCACGAACCCGAGAGCCCGCAACTTGAGAGGGGACTCGGCCGCCGTAGCCGAGAGGCAGATCACGGGAATCCCATACCGCCGGACCGCCGCCAGCATCTTGGAGTTCAGGGAGTCGTCACCGGCGCAACGGTGCGCCTCGTCGAAGATCAGGATCGTGCCAGGCGGCAGATGCCAACGCGCGACCTTGGACTTGCCCTGTACGTCCCAAGTGAGGAACGGCGTCCGACCCGCACGGATCGCCTCGTAGTTCAGAACGAACACCGGCTCCGGTAACCCCCAGTCCCGGCACGCCTTGCGCCACACGGGGATCAGGTTCTTCGGGCAGACAATCGCGGGTCGCAACCCGAGTTCCTTGCACGCCGCGCAGGTCTCCGCCGTCTTGCCGGTACCGGTCTCGCCGGCATTCATGGCGCATCCGTGGCATCGTACGGCCGCGACCATCCGGGCCTTTTCGGGAACCTGATAGGGGTACAGCATCATTCCGCACCCCCGGCATCCGTCCCCTGCGTCCCCTCAGTCCCATCCACAAACCGTCCGGCCCCGTGATCGAACTGGAACTCCCTGAACAGGTCGGCCGCGGCGCTCTCATCACCATCGTCGGCCAGCGCCTTCAACTGCTGAAACCGGAAGTCGTTCGCCCGCGCGTCTTTCTTGGGACGGCCTCTCTTCGACACCTTGGGGCTGAACCCGAATTCCCCGGCCGCCAGCGCCTCCACATCCTCCCGCCGTACCCTGAAACTGCCGGGGAAGAGTTCAACCCGCTTGATCGTCCCCGCCTGGAGGATTCTCCACAGCGTTGCGCGGGAAACATTGAGCAGCCTCGCGGCCTGTCCCATTCCCAACAGCAACGGTCCGACAGCCGGCTTCCTGGCCGGTTCCGTTTCCCCCCTGAGAACCCGCAACGCCTCGCGTTTCCGCGCATCCGGAGCCAGAAATGCCACCTGCATCAACTCTTCAGTCAACGTCATTGGCGGCGCCCTCCGCTTGACCTGCGAACCGATAGCCAAACTCCAACCACAGATCCCCAGGCGCGCACTCGTCACCGTCCAACGCCATTGCCATCAAGTACTCAAAGCGCTCGTTATTCTTCATTCAGACCTCCCGTGAACATGTCGCTACACCTTTGGCCGGGAATTCCGCATACCCCCCGTCCTCGTTGTTCGCTGCCGCCCGCGACAACCGCGCTCGTTGCGCATCGCTCACCGCGTTGCAGCCCTACATGTTTCATGGGCAGTCAAAAAAAGAGGGGGCTGCCACTGGCAACCCCCTCTGAAATCAAGGCGAAACCTCGTCAACCTCGTCAATTGACGCGGCTAACCTGGCTCGTGATCGTAGGTTTTATCAACACCATGCTTCCGCCTGTCAGACGGTGAAAGCTCGGAAAAGTTCGCCGCCCGGCCGGGCCGACGGATCGAAATCACATATTCCCACGCGTCCCTGTACTTGTGTCTGAAATCCATGGCTTTCGCATGCGCAGCCTGTTTCGTCGTACCGCCCAACCGCTTGCCAATCTGTTCATACGTCAACGGGCGTTTCGCCCCGCCCACGTCCTCGCGGTGGATCAAGAGGAAGAACAATTCGCGTTCGGCCTGGGTCCCGATCCGCCCGACCAATCC
Source organism: uncultured Verrucomicrobiota bacterium (assembly GCA_964535015.1). Taxonomy (GTDB): domain Bacteria; phylum Verrucomicrobiota; class Kiritimatiellia; order CAIKKV01; family CAITUY01; genus CAZDUS01. The sequence goes on from CAZHRU010000020.1 coordinate 4,018, forward strand.
CGAAAGGAACGTGTCCGCACCTTCGCTCATCTCATCAATGACCTGTTCCTTGTACGCGTTGTCTTTCCGAATGCGATCCGTGTCACGCAGAGACCGTCCAACCAACTCCCGCAAATCCCCGACACTTGCCATCAGGTCGCGGCAGCCCTCACCCGCGTCCGAACCAGGAACCGGCACGCCCACGCGCACCAACAAGCAGTCCAGCTTGCTCTCGATTGAGGCCATTGCCTTCTCGACCCGCGCCAATCGTTCCTCAACGGCAACCGGTACACACGGCTCATCGCATTCAGAAGGTCCCACGAGACCCACGCCGACATTCCCCGGATTCAACAACTCTCTTCCCAGCACACCGAGCCGGATCAACGAACGGATGTCGCATCGCCCCAGGTCATTCACCACCATCGCCCGCAAGAGCAGTGCCTTCCACAAGAGAGGGGACCGGTAGGCCGTGGCGCCTGCCGCCGCCACAATCCCGCCGACCAACTCGTCCAACGCGGTTCGCGCCAGACGGTGGTCGTCTCCCGGCGTCAGCCTCCGCACAGGGCCTTCCGTTGCCACTTCCTCGTTCGGTATTGCATGGTTGTCACTCATCTGCTGTCACTATTGCATAATATGCGCAAGAATTGCAAGAAATGTCTTGTGTATTGCGGTCCAGTTGCACATAATGCCGCCGTTATTGCAGATGAAACCAACCGGGGGATGGCAAAATGAAGTTCTTGCGGGAGATCGCAAAGATAGCGGAATGGGGACTGAAAGGCGACGTCACGCGTGTGTCCGCCTATGTTCAACAACTGGCAGAGAAAATGAAGGCGGAAGGAGAGGATCAGGCGGCATCTTACTTGAAGCAACTTCTGGAGAAGACCGTATCAACCGTCGAAACGAGTTCCATCTCTTCCCAGACACGCCTTCCCGTCGATTCTGAATCCCGGCTCGCGCTCGCCGATGAGGAAGTCATCAATCCCAACAGCATCCCTGTGGTTCTTGATAACGCCACTTCGAAGATGGTTGAGGAATTCATCCGCTTCGTCCAAAAGGCGGACCAACTTGATGCTCATGGCGTCGGCATCGCGCCCTCCCTCATCACATACGGCCCCCCCGGCTCCGGGAAAACACATCTCGCGCGCTACATTGCCGGCCGCTTGGCGTTGCCCCTCGTTACGGCACGGGCCGACACCCTTATCTCTTCATTTCTGGGCAGCACGTCCAAGAATCTCCGGCAATTGTTCGATCACGTCTCGCGGGGTCATTGTATCCTGTTCCTCGATGAACTGGATGCCTTTGCCAAACTTCGCGACGACGCCCAGGAACTTGGCGAACTCAAACGCGTTGTGGTGAGCCTCCTGCAAAACATGGATGCTCTTGACCGCTCCACGGTTATCCTCGCGGCCACCAACCATGAACACTTGCTCGACCCCGCCATCTGGCGCCGGTTCACCTACAAGATCCCCCTGGCGCTGCCCGCTGCTGAGGAACGGCGCCAACTCCTGGACTTGTTCTTAGGCAAGTTCATCACCGACTTGGATATGGATCTTCTCACCGCGCTCGCAGCCCAGATGAGCGGCGCGGATATCCGCGCCCTTGCGGAGACCGCCATTCGAGAGGCCGTCCTGAATAACTCGAAGAAAGTGAATCAAACCGACCTGGCCTGGCGCTTCATCCATTTCCGCAACAAGCAGTCGGTTTCGCCCGAACCCACTCCGGCGCAACTACGCGCCGTGCGTGACCTCGCCCCGGAATACCTCAACGGCAAACGCCTGGCGGATCTCTTCGGCACATCAACGTCAACCATATCACGTAAACTGCACAAGGGAGGTGGAGCATGAACCGGAATCAGGAACGCGAACATCTGCCGATCAAGATCGTTGTCACCACCGATGCCGACCTCCGTCCGCCCAGGACTGGAGGCGGCCCCCAGAAAGACTTCAGTTTCCGATATGCCGATGTCCGCCAGTCCCTCATCGGAGAAATCGATGTTCTCCAACGGTTTTACGAGAAAGCCTTCACCGCATCCAACCTCCCTGCGGTTGCGCGCCTCAGACTCTCAGAGGATTCAATAGCCAAGAGCCATCGTCCCGACCACCTGTTGAACAGAACATGCCCGGTTATCGGCGGCGAAGATTTCGGCGAACTCTTGATCAGCGTCACCCCGGCTGGCATCAAACGCCTCAAGAATCAGATTGCCAGTACCACCGACTCCCGCCTGCAATCGGACATTGGCAAGATCACAGCGATCGAACCCTTCACCCCGGAGGATGTACTCGGCGATATGTCCATCGCACAGTTCAAGCATTACCTTGCGGAACACGACATCACCGACGTGAAACTCCGCCTCTTCACTCACCGGGACGAGTCCTTGGACGCGCGACTGCTCCATACGCTGGAGGAAAAGGCACGCCAACACGACCTGCCCCATCCTGTGCCTCTGCACTACGGCGCGGGCCTTCGCCTCTATCGCATCGCCTTGCCCACCTACGACGCCGTCGGTGCCCTGGCCCACTACGTCGGTGCCCAAAGCCTCACGACATTCGAACATTTTACCGTCAGCACACAGTCCACGCGGATTGGCAATATGTCCGCCAATCACTTGCCTCCACCAGATTCGCTACAAGAATACCCAATCGTCGGCCTAATCGATTCCGGCACTGATCCAAAAAACAGCGCTCTGCAGGCCTGGGTCGTACATCGGGACGAAGAGGATGTCCCGCTCATTGATCAGGACAACAACCATGGCAGCCTCGTAGCCTCGCTGATCATCAATGGACGCGGCCTGAACCACGACCATCATGGGTTCCCTTCGGGCAACACTCGCGTCCTCGATGTCGTGGCTTACCCGAGCACCGGCGTGCGCGAAGATGTCCTTCTCGAAACCATGCGCCGGGTCTTTGCCAAGTACCCGGATGTGAAGATATGGAACCTCTCCCTCAACTCCGAAGACTGCTGCGTCATCAATGAACGGTTTTCCACCTTCGCGATCGCGTTGGACACCGTTCAGGATGAATTCGGCGTCACCATTATAAATAGCGCCGGGAACTTCAAGGACCGACCCGCCAAGACATGGCCGCGCCCCGACCTTAAACAGAAAGACCGCATCCTCTCCCCTGGAGACTCCCTTCGCGCCATCACCGTCGGCTCCCAGGCGCACCTCGCCCACAACGGCGCCTGCGCCAAAGTGGGTGAACCATCGCCCTTCACCCGCAAGGGACCAGGAGCCGCTTACGTTCCGAAACCGGAAGTCAACCATATCGGCGGCAACACAAATGCCATGCTGCAATACACACAGATGGGCGTTCTTTCCATCGACGGTAAGCGCGGACTGGCCGAGACCGTCGGGACGAGCTTTGCCGCGCCACTCGTTGCCGCCACGGCCGCACAGGTGGCGCACGCCATGAATCAGCCGCCATCGCGCAACCTCCTGAAGGCTCTCATCGTTCACTCCGCGGTCATCCACTCGCCGGAAATCACGGCCGCCGATCTGCCGTATACTGGTTTCGGGAAACCGCCGACCCCCGAAGACATCCTTCGGTGCCGCCCATGGGAGGCCACCCTAATCTTTGAATTGGAACTGCCCTATCTCAAGCGTTCCTTTAACAAACTGGATTTCCCAATCCCCCCCTGTCTTCAGAAGGACGGGAAGGTCTACGGCGATGTCACCCTGACCCTTGTTTACGATCCACCCGCCGACTGCAATGACGGCGCCGCCTACAGCCAAGTCAACATCGACTGCTCTCTTGGCACTTGTTCGATCGATGCCGACGAAGAGGAGTATGGCGGCAGGGAAATTATCCCTTACCCCAAGGACTTTAAGGAACTCTTCGAGAAGAGCCAGATTGAGCACGGATTCAAGTGGTCGCCAGTGAAGGTCTTTCGCCGTCACATGAAACGGGTTGAAGCCAGCGACACCTGGCGCATCAGCCTCGACATGCACATCCGCAAGTCCTCATTCAATCCGCCGGCACGTCAACACGCTGTCTTGCTCGCCACGATCGCAGACCCCGATCATGCGTTGCCAGTCTACAACGAGGTCGTCACCATGATGAACCAGGTCAAATGGCAGACGCAGAATCTCCAACTTCGTGCGCCAACTCGCGTTCGTGTCCGCTGATTCTTGGCGTGTTCAGAAATGGTTGTAAGAAAATGCTGGTTCTCGTAGAGTCCTACATCGTCTTGAGTGGGGTGGCATGGTCGCATCCACGTCTATCAGGGCAGGGACAAGTCGACTACCTGTTTGTATTCGCATGACCGCAAAACAAAATACCTTCGTTGACGTCTTCGCCGGGTGCGGCGGCCTTTCGCTTGGACTGTCTCAGGCCGGCTGGCAGGGCCACTTCGCGGTTGAAAAAGACAAACACGCCTTTTCCACTCTGAAACACAATCTGGTTGACTCCGCACAGTGTCATTCTGTGTTCCATTGGCCCACTTGGCTTCCGTGTGAACCCGCCACACTTGAGACCATCCTCAGCAGCCACGAGCCTAACCTCACCAGACTCCGCAACCACGTTACCCTTCTCGTCGGTGGGCCTCCTTGTCAGGGATTCTCCATGCTCGGCAGACGCCGAGTAGCAGATCCAAGAAATCAGGCATTCAGATCCTACATCAAACTCGTGGAACTCGTCCGTCCCCAGATGGTCCTGATTGAAAACGTTCGTGGCATTGCCTCATCTTTCGACTCCACCTCAACACCGGTTCGCTACTCCGATATTATCAAGACGGCACTTGAAGTTGCCGGGTACCGCGTTTGGTCCAACATCGTCCGCTCATCCGACTACGGCGTTCCGCAAAACCGCCCAAGGTTCATCATCGTCGGGTTCCGCGCAAACCTTCCCAAAACATCATTCCCGGATCCGTTCGACATCCTCACGACCCTCCGTCCGCATTTCCTGAAAACAAAGAAACTGCAAGTGCCGGTATCCGTCACAGAGGCTCTCTCCGATCTCCTCCGCACTCCGTCAGCAACGGAAAGCTGCATTGAGTCGCCGCGTTTCGAACAGGGACACTATGCGGAAACTAAGACGCCGTATCAAAGACTCATGCACGGCAAGATGAACGGCGCTCTCGCCGATAGCCATCGATTCGCCCGCCACAAGCCCGACACAATCGTCAAATTTCAATGGTTCCTTGATCACTGCAAACCCGGACGGAAGATTGAACCCGAGGAACGAGGCCCATACCAGAATCGCAAACACACGGTATACATTTTGCACCCGTCAAAGCCGGCCCCAACGGTCACAACGCTTCCAGACGACATGCTGCACTATACCGAACCCCGTATTCTTACCGTTCGCGAAATGGCCCGGCTCCAATCATTTCCTGATTGGTTCCAATTCAGGGGCAAGTACACAACCGGGGGCGATCAACGCACGAAGGAATGCCCACGGTACACACAAGTGGGTAACGCAGTTCCACCTCTTCTCGCGGAAGCACTCGGCCAAATGCTTAGCGAATTCTATAGTCAGGCCACGGCGGCATGCGCGGCGGTCCCAATCACATGACGATTCTTGAAACCCTTCTGGCACATACCCACGGTGGAATAAACGCCGCCGTCGTCCCTCTTCGCAACGGGATCACGGCCGCCCTGCCGGCGGGTAACGCTCCCGCTGCTGTCCCCGAGGTTCTCGATACTCTGTTCACCGCGCTTTCATCTTCATCCAGCGTTCGCCACTGGATCTTTCTCGTCGGGGGTCCCGGCAATGGCAAGTCGCACCAACTTGCATCTTTCATCGCCCGCCTCACTGCCACTGGTGGCACCCACATCTCCAACTCGTCTCGTCCAGGCGGAAGATACTGCGACGACATAGCACTCAACAACCAGACCCTCCGCATCATCAATGACGCCACAATCCGCCCACCATCCGTCTCCGCGTCAACCGGGACAGGGCAACTCGCGTCCGATCTGCGTTCTGCACTTTCGGACGCTGCGCACCTGCTCTGCAACGTCAACAGAGGCGTACTCATCGAGGAACTGGCCCGGTCCCGCGCATCCGACCCGTCATGCCCTGAGGGGGCTCTCCTTTCTTGGCTCGTTTCTAACAGGCACCCCACGGATCAGAGCATTCTCATTCCATCGCCCTCGACCGGCACATTCTACCATTCGGCCGCATTGACCTCGCCCGTAAGTTCCTTCGCCATCCGCATCCATGTTGTCTCCCTCGATACTCTTTCCCTACTCGAAAAGGTTCCCTCCAAAGCCGGTCTTTCCGTTCACGGCATTGACACTCCACATCCGTCTTGCGCTCAGTACACAGTAATGGAGCTTTGCAGTCCTGACCGATGGGAGTCACCCGCCGGCCAACTACTTCGCTCCATTCTCACAGACGGTGCCTTCGAACAACAAGGCTGTGCGTCATGCGAGGCCGCCCAACTGTGTCCGTTCCTGGCCAACATTCGCGCACTGCGCGGGAGCCCCGCCGGTCTCGGCTTTCTCGTCATGCTTAGAGCATCAGAAATATCGACCGGCCGCCTTTTCAACTACCGCGACCTTTGGTCTCTCATCGCAACCGCGGTTCTGGGGCCATCCCGTACCGAATGGTCGACATCCACGCCGTGCGCTTGGGTTCTCCCCCTGATAACTCATGCCGCATCACGAGACCACCATGCACGTCGTAAGGCGATTGTGGAGCTATCGCTTCACCGCCTCCACCACGCACTTTTCCACGGCAGACTACCAAGTCCCTATTTCTGCGGCCTCCAAACATGGCGACTCACCCTGCCGCTCGGGGTCCCCGCACTCTCAAATCTTCGCCTCGTTGATCCGGCGAGTGATGTCACGGGGGAGTGGGCAGAGGACGTTCACAACTCGATGGAGGAATGGGCGTTTCAGCAAAGCCCGCTCCATCGGCTGAAGGAAACGAATCCTGACATAAACGCCTTTGCCGCCCCTATCGACCATCTTTTGGAGAAAGAACTGACAGAATCACTCACCGGCCCCAAGATTAAGGATTCCCAACGTCGTGACCATATTCGATGGCTTGGGACCGCCTACTATCGGATGCTCGCGTTGAATAAACTGTGGCCAGGCCGGCGTAATCTCATCAATGAGTGGATTCGGGTCCGCGCCTACGTCGACGCTGGCCAAGAACACATCATTGACTCCGATCTGGACATGGGCTTGCAGCACCTGCTGTTTCCCGAGTTCCCTCAAGTCAATTTTGACCGTGCGTGTCTTTTGCCACTCTTCGCTTCCCGCATCGAACCCCTACGCGGCCCGCAGGAGCGCAACACGCTATCCGTAGCGGTTCCGCGCCAAGGCCAAGACGCAGTCCTTCTTGCCTATGCGACAACAGGGGATGCGCTTTGGCTCTGTCTGAAGCGCTGTGCTCGCGACGGCGGCGATGAACTCGCGCGGCTTCGCCTTGATTACTATTCTTGCCGTGAAGCACTCGTTTCGGCCCGCGGCTACGGCTTCACAGAGGCCGGCGCAACATCTATGCCCCGTGTGGAACGCGTTCGGGCCTCGCTGGTCGCTGCCGGTCGTTCCCACTACCCGCTAGTACTTGTCGGCAACACCGCTGTTGCCGCCAGCCCAGCGCCCCGGGAGCCCACCTGATGCCCATCACTCTCACAGACCTACTGCCGCTCAACCGCCCAGAATACCCAGGCTCAACAGAAGCCGTCCTATCTGCTCTGGCTTGGTCTCTCGTCGAGAACCCGGAAGCGTACCCGCCGCTGGTCTACGAGATGGCCCAACAACAGACAACAAAGAAACGGCGTTTCCCCGTCTCCCAATGCCGCCCCCTTGGCGTCACCCATGTTCAAGCCGCCCTCGCTTCTTCCGGCATTGCTTTTCCTAGTTCCACGGATATGGACGACGCCGTTTTGGACGCTCTCAGGGGTGTCATTCCGGCAAAGGCCTTTTCCTATCCTGCACTGCCCCTTGTCCGGGCCGCGGCTTTCCTCCAGAACCCCAGGGGGGTGAAAGCCAAGAAGGAACCGGCCAACTATGCTCTGATCATCGAACAACTCTACGCGTTGGGCAGCCCCGTCCAGACACACCAGGGAGCCGCCACCAAGTGGTTCTCAATCCTTACGATACCCGAAACCAACTCTCTTTTCCGGTCACTCGACATCCTTGCATCGCAAATGGTCCCAACTACTGAGGGCACGCCAGCGCCCGTTGTCCTCCGTGAACCGGCCACCTCGGTCTCTGCTTCTCCCCATCCCTTGTGGCTGGCGGACGTCGCCACGCCATTTGTCTGGTTCCGTCAAGCGTGGGATACGTTCTGTACGCCAGAGTGGCGTAACGCTCTTCCCAGGCGTCGATGGTCCGACTGGGCATCCTGTATAATCCGGACAGCAATGGGCATGTCGTATCTCTGGGAAGCATACTTCTATCGAGATCTCTGCACATATCTGGCGGCATCAACGCCCCCAGTCCCCTTTGAACTCCCTAAGTACAGGGATTTACTCAAATGGACTGCACGCGATGAGGCGCTTACAACCCGTGACGTAAACTCGAGAATTCGTCAGGTGATTTCCATTGGCCACGCCGCACGTTTGGCGTTCCGGTCCTGTATAGAAACTCTCATCGAAACGCGGCCAGAACTGGCCACGTGCTCCCTTCAGCAAGTGGTGAAGGCCGTCTCGCAGACTCTGGCCGGCCAAACCAATCCGTTCGCCGCCCTTCTGAACGACTCGAAACGCAATCAGGGGCCGAATACATGGGAGACGGTGGTCTACTCACTGCAATGCAGAGCCGAAACCGGCAGCGACGCAGACTTCTACTCCGTCCTCAGTCGCCGTAGTCGGCGATTCCTCGTTGTCGAACCGGGCCCCGAATGGCTTGTTGTCATCGCCAGTCTGGCGGCAGGCGCCCCCGGCCGGCAAACAACTCTTGGTCAGGTCAAAGCAAATCTCGCAATGCTTGGACTCTTCCCCACCCGCGAGACTCTGGTTCAGGAACTTGAACAGGCCGGTCTCGCCGGTAGCAGCCACGATGCCGATGACGCGCTCGAAGTCGTTTCCGCCTTCTAATATGAATGGACTCTGATATGCCACTCGGAACACACCTAGCCACAACAATCGGGCGCCTCCTGCCTTCAGGCGGCCGTGCCGCCTTCGCCTGTACCCCGGCTGAACTGGGTGATTCCTTCGCAAAACAGATCGTCGACGCTCACAACACGTTATTTTGTCAGGCAACAGATTCCCCGTTCTTTGCCGTCCGCATCGTTCCTGTCAACACACCCGCCATTCCAGTTACCCCATCAATCAGTGATCCCGTCATCTGCACATCGGTCGCAGAAGGTTTCCGGGATCGCCCTCTCGTCTGGCTGCAGGGGGACTACGAGCCTCTGCCCGGCATTGTGAATGTCGTTTCGCCGTGGATCGCACCAGGCTTCCCCGGCACAACGGGGTCCCGCCTCACGTCCACGGACATTGCCACAACCTTCTGTGCGCATATCCGGGAGCAACACCCAGACCGTCTCACGCCACACGGATGGCGTCTCCACAATGATGCCTCGGTTTTCATCCTTACTTTCTTCCGCAACGCGTTAGAACAGATTGGTAACGACAATGTCGACTGGACCATCGCCTGGTGGCGTTCCGTCGCTCTCTTCTTCGACTCTGTTGCCTCCGCCATTGAGGGCAACTCCCCACTATCGTCTGCAGATGCGGCATGGGTTTTTGCCGCCGCCGGACTCCCATTCCCGGAGAAACACCACTCTGAGTATAGTCGCCTCACCCCAGACATTTACTCCCGCATTGTTGAGGAACGTTTTGCGTCGCGTGACGTTGCCGACGAAACTCTTGCGTGGCTAAGGGCCTCGTCGACCGCCACGGGCCTTGACGACCTTCCCTGGCCCGCTTTTGCCGACGTCTTGCGCCAGGAAGGCCATCCAGGTGGGGCGCTTATCGCCCTTGGAGGCTCGTCATCAGAACGAACACGGGCCTGGGCGGCGACTTCTGAGTCGGATTTCTCCAGTCTAGCTGCCCTCGCGAACCAAACCGGCGAGATCTCCATCTCCATGGCGGGGAACCCTCTGCCCTCCGTATCACCAGACTGTCGGGCTTTCATTCTGCCCATACATGCGGGCACTCTTTCCTTCCCAACGCGGGGCGCTGCATCCTTCTCGATCTCTGTTGTCATGACCATTCCGTGGAACGCCGGTGTTCAACCGCCGACCACCTCGACCCAGTCCCCCGAGATTGTCTTTCGTCCCCGTGCTGGATGGTCCTTCGAACAGACTCGCGCCAATTGCACACCGGCAGGCCTTGAACTTCACGGCGCACTCGTTTTCGACTGCAAGTCGGGCGGCACTTGGCCGACAAAACCCATAGTTATCCACTGCGATTCCCCAGTTGAACTCACTGGTTTCCTTAACACTGCGGCGACAGCAAAACTCCTTCTCCCGTGTCCATGGAGCCATTCTGTCTTTATTGCGTCAGGGCGATCCGCCAAGCTTTTCGTCGGCGCAGGCGGCAAATTCAAATTGAGCAGTCGCACATTTTCCCCTGTCGACGAGGATCCGTTCGAGTTGTCTCTCAAGGCCGAGGCTGAAGCGACAATCGTCTGCTACGATGGGCGTCAACCGCAGAATGGGGCGTCCCCCGTGCCCGATCTATTTACGGTCGGACGCGCAACCGCCACGGCCCGCCCTGGTCCTATTCTTGGTATTAGTGAGATCCCCCGGATTCGATTGACGAATGCAATGGAAGTAAACTCCGCCGCTGGCGATCTGCTCGTTACAGTATCAGTCGACGAGGATGTGCCACACCCATGGCTGCCGTTGGCAGCCACGGCAAGTGCCACAACCCCCAACGATAACGTTCCCACATCCGAAATGTCGGATCGACTGCGAGGCCATCTGGAATCGCTATGGCTCGCGGAGTTGCGCCAACTGCCGAGCATGCCTGCAACGTCCATGGTCTATTGTGTTCTGCCTACGACGACGGCGGAAACAACACGCGGAGCACCTGTGCAGGCAGGCCCATTCACCCGCTGGCTCACCCCTCCAGATCAGGGCTTTCATCTGGATATTGAAAACGCGGGCCCCGGCCCGAACCCCGCTCTCCATTCTTCTTCCGAATTCTCCGATCTTCTCTCGGCCCTTGAGGAGATCATCTCGTCACTCGAGCGGCAAGGCAACGGTGGCCGGAACGTTTGGCCCTCTCGCTGGCAGTTGAAGGACCTCCCAGAAACTCTTATCAATCGTTATCTTGACGCATTCTCCTCCCTTGTGCAGCGCGGTCGTGCCATCGACGCCGCGTCCACATTCTGGGCCTGCTATCCTTTCTCAGCCATCGTCTATGACCCCGCTGCGGCTAAGGTCGTTGCCATTCTCCTCTCTCCACTCCACCCACTTCGTCTCTCTTGGCTCTATGGCGCGGAACGCGCAGTCGTCGAGGCCTCCGCGACAGGAGATTCTCGCTGGCGTACACTAGCCCAGGTTATCGAGGGATGGAACTACCCGTTACTAGGCCCAGCTCCCGGCTATGATCCCATCACGCTCGCCGCGATACCCATTGATGCAGGACCCGAACAACTGTTTCTTGGTTGGTCCGCCCTTGTCACCTTCGACATGACCGCAGGAAGTCAACTGGTCATGCCGACATACGCAGGGGGATGGCGTATGCCTGGGGGCAGTAGTTCCGGCCTCAATCAGGGCGGCGTTGGCGCCGCGATTCGCGATTTCATGCGGGTCTATCCTCATTTGCCGACCCTTAGCCTCGAACTCTTTGCCAGCGCGAAGACACCACGCTCCGTTGAACTCGATGGCGCCGTGATGTGTGAACTGGCCAAACTCGCTGCCGACGACGTTGACGCCGTCCCGCTCCCGCATTCCCTCCGCATCTTGGATTCCGACAATCGTGAGGGCCCGCTTCCGAAACGCGACGATGCCTTTCAGTCCTTTTCAAACGCAGGCGGGGTAGTCCCCGTCTTCGAATGGCGATCATACCCATCATCCCAAGCCCCAGACATCGCCTCCGACCTCCGCCTCGTCGAAGATGCTCAGGCGCGCGTTTCACTCGCCCGCGGTCACGGACAACCGCTCGGATCGACAGGCCGGTGGCCCATCCGCCGTTTCGTCCTCCGGGCCTCGAACGACCAATCTCAGGACGTTCTTTTGCATTCCCATATCGACGTCGCCTCTGCACAATGGAAAGCCTTTGCCGCGGCCCTCGTTGCCATCGAGAGAAGCCCTTTCGTTACGATGGACTCACTACGCGTAAAGCCAGCCAGCGTTCTGCTCGGAACAGCATCCAAGGCCAGATGGGTCGTCACGGGGAACAATCTGGTTGATCCTGCCGCGGTATCACGCCTCGTCTCGCAAGGTCCAAACCCCGCCATGCTCTGGGAGTGGCGCCCACCATTCCTGCCGCGCCGCAAGAACGATGCAACCCTCGATTTTGGCCGTCGGCCCTATATGACTGTTGCCAGGATTCCCCAACCATTCCGGCAGAGAATCGCGGGACTCGGCGGCCTTGATCTCGCACGCGCCGACCAAATGCTCAAGTACCTTGGGCATCGTGGTATCGGCCTCGCGTCCCTGCTCGCAATGGGCGACAACCACGCCGAAGGCGCGTTAGGCTTCTACCTCGCACTTCGCATTATGGATGCCCTCCAGACCCGGATGGAGACGCCAAACCGCAAGGCACTGGTCGTCCCCCTCGATGCTGTGAATTCACTTCTGGCCGCCATTGCTGGCGATGATGACGGCACTACTCGCCGTGCCGACCTTCTCCTCATGGTTGTCGATGCCCCTTCCGCCGGCAACACATCCTGGCATATCACATTCCTTCCTATCGAGATCCGCTGCACAGGATTCGCTGCTGCCGGCGCGCCGTGTCGTTTCCCACAGGACACCTCAACGCAGGTTCAAGAGAAGATGTCCCAACTTGCCGAAACGTCCTCCTGCCTTGACGCTGTCATCCGCGCACTTCCCCATTCTGCAGGTTCCGAAACCAACACGCTTCATCGTGCGGCCATGATGAGCATTATTGAAACGGCGCTTCTCCTGCGTCCCGCACAGTCTGCGGACAGTGTGGATGCGGTGCTCGAAGCGTCCGTCGTTAGGAGTATCCTCTCGGGTGCCGTTCTCTATAAGCAAGCACCCGGCGCATTGCTGTGGTTTCAAAACACCGCTACCGCTGACACCTTGAGGATCCGCCCTGCAACACAATCAACGCCCGCCGCGCTCTTCGTCGATCCGCTTGCGTTCGCCGGGGAGTTCTGGGGTACCGATGCCGATCATCTCTTTGCCAGCCTACTTCCCGCTTTTGCGGAGCAATGCCAGATCGCCGAAACACCAACACCCCAGCAAGCGCCTGTCGACCAAGAGGCTCCGCCACCGCAGACGCCGATCACAAGCGAGGGACAGTCGTCTACGATGCCGCCGCCAACTTCACTGCCGTTACAACAGCCGGCGCCTGCTCCTCTCGAAATACCACCTTCACCAGCCGTGCCGCCACTGCCAACGCCCCATCCCGTTCCGCCACCACCGCCGGTCATTGCTCAAAGACCGCGAGTCTATCTCGGAACATCCACACAATTCCCAGAAGGCGTTTGGTGGGATCCTCTGGCTCCAGCCGGACGCCTCACGAACGGCCACCTTGTCGTTCTCGGCGCTGCCGGATCCGGAAAGACCCAAGCCCTCCGATCGTTCTTGTTCGAACTCCACCGCGCTGGCATTCCCTCACTGGTACTCGACTTCAAGGATGACTATGTCCAACCCGACTTCTTGACATCCATTGGTGCCAGCCTTCACGATGCCACGGATAGTCTGCCCATCAATCCTCTCGCCCTACCGGTCGACAACCAAACCGGCAGGGTCAATGTCGTCACGCAAGTCTACTCAATGTGCGGCATCTTCAAGGCTGTCTACAGCCTTGGCGAGATTCAAGAAGCACACCTCCGTGAAGCGCTCTTCCAGACCTATGAACAGGCCGGCATTACAAGGACTACTCGCACCCTCGCTCCAGGCACTTCGCTGCCACAGTTTGACGCCGTGCGCTCGATTCTGGACGAAATCAACGACGTCAGTCTTAACAACCGACTTGCGCCGATCTTTGATCTGGGCCTCTTCAGAGAGGGTGCTCTCACGGCCGACAACCTCATTGACCGCAGCAGTGTCATCCGCTTCACACAACTCCCCAGCGAAGAGGTCAAGAAGGCCGCCGGCGGTATTCTCCTCCGGGCAGTCTACAACGCGTTGCTAAAGAGAGGCCACCAGCAGGGCATCCGCCTAGCCATCATCATCGACGAAGCCCACCGCATCGCAAACCTTGAACCGGTCAAACTCCTTGTCAAGGAAGCCCGCGCGTACGGCGTTGGTGTCTTCCTGTCGAGTCAGGAAGCCCGAGACTTCGACGATTTCGTCTTCTCTAACGCAGCGTCCCTGCTGACGCTAAAACTTTCCGAGACCTCGGATGCAGACCGCGTGGCAAAACTCTTGGTCGGCAGTTCTGGCTACCGCGACATATCAGACGAACTGCAGGGCGCCCCGCAGTTCCATGCGTTCTTCCGTAACGATCACTATCGTCCCTATGTCCGGACACAGATCGTTCCATTCTATGAACGCACACCGTCGCCCTGATCCCGTCACATCCCGCCCCGTCGCGGCACGCCACCTTATTCAGTTTCGTAAGGCCATTCGAAGATGGTACGCCTTCAACGCGCGGCCCTTCCCTTGGCGTAAGGGCAATACCGGAACGTATCGCCGCATCGTTGTGGAGGTCCTCCTCCAACGCACGCGGGCAGAGACCGTCGCAGCGCTCTATCCCCGCTTCTTTGCCGCCTATCCGAACTGGCGCGAGCTGGCGGCAACAACCCCAACTCGCATGGCGGCAATCATTCGGCCCCTCGGTCTCTGGCGCCGCCGCGTCCCTGTGCTCCATGCTCTGGCAACAACGATGGTCGCACGTGGGAACCGCTTCCCGAGAACACAGGACGAAATCTCCTCTCTCCCTGGTGTCGGCCAGTACATCACAAATGCAATTCTCTTGTTCGTGTGGAAGCGTCCCGCGCCTCTACTCGATGTTAACATGGCCCGCGTATTGGAACGGGTGTTTCGCCCCCGCAGACTTGCAGATATTCGTCGTGACCCTTACCTTCAATCGCTTGCGTGGGCAACACTTCATGCCAGAGATCCGGAAAGACTTAACTGGGCGATTTTGGATCTCGGGGCCACGGTCTGTCGCCCAACTCACCCGTCGTGTGTCCAGTGCCCCCTGGCATCTATGTGCAATTGGGCAATGCGGCACCACTCGCCACGAATACCAACGAATGCCACTCTTCGGCGAAGTCTGGCGCCTAGCGGGATTGAACCCACCGTCAGTGCCAAGGATGATTCGGGGAAGCGCGCATTACCGTGGATGCCGGACAGACACGACACACTCACCGCGATCCTCTGCGATATTGATGTCCTTGAGATGGGGGAGGAAGGCGCCATTCACCTGGGACCACGCGCCAACACTGTGGAAGGGCCAGATTCGCCGCGCATCAAATAGCCGATCAATCAGAATGGACACCCCATGACCAACCAACCCGAACTGTTTCCAAAACCCCCGGAGACAGCCGTTGTTGTGGCTGCAGCCAAGGAGGCGATCAAGGACACGCTGGCCAAGAACCGGCAGCCGTCGGCTGAAGAACTCCTCCGCCAACTGGAGAAACAGATCGGCTGGTACGTCCGCCATGTCTTCAACCAGGTAGTCGAGGAACTGCGCGACGACACAAAACTGGTGACCTACCAACGCGAGTACCTGAAGGCCACCCTGAGTGACGAAAACATCCTCGCGGCCCTCCGCGAGGGCACCAAACCCACGCCCCAGGAAACCTCGACCATCGACGAACTGTTTCGCAGGAGCATACTCTACCGTAACTCGGAGAAATTCAAAGATGCCCTCGCATTCTCAGCCAAATTCCGGGATTACGCCCCATACAACAACCTGCTCGTTCGTGTCCAGAATCCCAGTTGCGCATACTATGCCACCTCAAGAGACTGGGAGAAGCGCTTCAAACGCCGGGTCAAGGAAGATGCGCACCCGATGCTCATCCTTGCCCCCATGCACCCCGTCATGCTGGTCTACGATCTCGACCAGACCGAGGGCGAAGACGTACCCGAACATCTCAAGAACTTCGCCAAGACAACAGGAGACTTTGACCCCAAGAGACTGGAACTCACCCTGGAGAACGCTCATCGCCATTCCATCCGGGTTGACTTCAAGCCCTTGTCCTCGACCCATGGGGGATTCGCCACGACCCGTCTCTACGAACCTGCCCAATTCAAGATGCGTATCGCCATCCACGATCAACTCTCGCCTGTGGAAAAATATGCTGTTCTGTGCCATGAACTCGGGCACATTCTGCTGGGCCACCTTGGTACGGATGAGGATCGTTGGTGGCCGTGCCGTATCGGACTCACGCACGCCGCCATCGAGGTGGAGGCAGAATCCGTCTCCTTCATGGTCGCTACCAGGCTGGGCCTCGAAACTTCATCGGCGGCCTATCTTGCCGGCTTCGCCAAGGACGGCAAGATCCCCGAAGGCGTCAGTCTTGACCTGATCGTCAAAGTTGCCGGGAGGATCACCGAAATGGGGGATCACACCCTGCCGAAACGGAAACTAAAATCGTCTCCGGACCTTCTGTTTTGAGAGCCGGGTGCGCCACGTCCGGCACCCGTGTGACGGGTCTATCCCTTCACGATCTCCTTGATCCGGACCATATCCTTGCCCAGCCGCTTCCGGTAGGCCGGCGTGTTGAGCAGCGCCCAGCACGTTTCACGCGTCGCGGCCCCGGACTTGACCAGTAACTCAACCAGCTCAACCCATTCCGTGGACGAGAAACGCTTCAAAAAGAGCCGCGTATCGTGCACCATCACCCGGTCGGGCACCCACTTCGCTCCCATCTTGACCAGTTCCCGAACAAGCGACTTGGCCGCCTGACTCCGCGCCCCAGACCATGAATGCCCTTGCCCGATGATCGCGCGATGAAGAAGAGAGGACCCGCCGTCCGGTCGCTCATTGAGCACGGCGCCGTGCTTCAGCAGAAAGAGAATGGTCTCGCGCTTGGATATCCACACCTGCTTAAGGAACTCCTGCACGTTGTCCGTATTCCGGATGCCGATCTGCATCACCATGGGGATGGAACCCGACAGGACGGCGCTGGCGAGCGCGGATTCGTCGTAATTGTGCCCTTTGTATCGCGGAAAGAGTTCCGGGACTTCAATCCGTGGATCGCAGCCGATACGCCGCAATCGTTGTGCCACGCGAAAGTCATCTGCCAGAACGGCATGCCGGAACGCCATCGCGCCCTGCCGGCGCACACCCCGCCTCCGCCGCTTCCAGCGCCGGAAGAAGGCAAGCGCTTGCGGCTCCAGTTCCACCAGAGCCTTTGCCAGAGCATCGCCATTCTCGACATCCATGCCGGCCGCCGTCAGCATGTCGGCGACTTCGCGGTTGCCGCAGTCCAGCACGTCCGCCGCCCGCACGCCCCCAACGCCCGCCCCGCGCTCCAACAGCAGACGACAGGTCTCCAAATGCCCTCCAGCCCCGGCACAATTCAGCGCCGCGTCCAGCATGTCTTGAGACGCCCCCTGATCCAGGAGGACTTTCACGAGGCTGTGGAACCCCTTACCGGCGGCCAGGGCGAGAGGGGATTCACCGCCAGTCGGCACCGGTTTCCCGGCGCGCAGCCAATCCTGCACCTCGAAGAACATACCTTCCCGGCAGAACCGCCTGAACTCCCGCGCATCTTCACTTGCCGCATTCACATGGGAATAGTAGCAGAAAGAAATCCGTTTGGGTGCCGTTTGGGCGACATGGCGGTGGCCGCATCAATTCTTCATCCACGCGCAGGGATGACTTTCCCGGAAGAGGGGGAGTGGTGCCGATTCTGTTTGGGCGTATGTTTGGGTTTTCAGTGCGCTGTTTTCACCGTTTTCGCGACTTTTCACGCTCCCGGTCGCCAAAACAGCAAAACTCACGAAACCCTTGAAAACAAAGGCCCGGACGTGTGTCCGGGCCTTCTCAAAGTGGTAGCGGGGGTTGGATTTGAACCAACGACCTTCAGGTTATGAGCCTGACGAGCTACCGGGCTGCTCCACCCCGCAGTGCTATTCAAATTATCAACACGTGAAACGACAAGGCAGCGAATCGACTCGATTGTACTGCCTCATCACGAAGGCTTGAACAATATAGATATCCCCAAGACAACACAATGATTTTTTTGCAGCCCAGAACTCCTTCGGCGCATCTCCGAATTTTGGCAGTGTAATCGACCGCACACCGTGCGGTCCTAGTGTGCCCAGCATGCGGGACTAGTCAAAGGCCAAACTACAGACGTCGCCGGGACGGCGACGTTTACCTTTCCGTGAGTGAATTCAACTGCGTGATTAACTGGCGGTCTCGGTGTCGACAATCCCAGTCTGTTGCAAATCCTGGTTCGGACCGGGGAACGTGTTCTGTTCGATGCCGCTGATCGTGACTTCGACGACATGCTCCTGGCGGTCGTCGACGAGTTGGATGATGGCACCGGGTTGCTCGTTGCCATCGACGGTTACGCAAACCGGTTGGGCGACTTCCACTTCGGCCCGTTTCACGGTGATGTGGTAAAAGGTGTCGCGATGGCGGTAGTGAAGTTTCAGCGAGTCCCAGGCGCGTGGCAGCCGCGGATTCACCCGCAGTTGGTCTGCTTCGAGCCGCAGGCCGAGCAGTGTCTCGACGATCATCCGGTACATCCAACCGGCCGCCCCCGTGTACCAACTCCAACCCCCGCGGCCGGTGTGCGGAGCGACGGAGTAGATGTCGGCGACAACGGCGTACGGTTCGGATTTATAGCGGTTGACCTCCGTCAAGTCCGTCGCGTGACGGATAGGATTGAGTAGCGAGAACAGTTCCCACGCCCGCTCGGTCTGGCCCAGTTCCGCGAATGCCATGACGGCCCAGATTGCGGCGTGGGTGTACTGGCCGCCGTTCTCGCGCACTCCGGGGCCGTAGCCTTTGATGTAACCGGGAGCGAGCGCGGATTTGTCGAACGGGGGATCGAAGAGTTGGATCAGACGGGAATCGCGCCGGACCAGGCGTTGATCCACGCGCTCCATGGCCAGTCGCGCCCGCGCCGGATTCGCCGCGCCCGACAGCACCGCCCAACTCTGAGCGATGGAGTCGATCTGGCATTCGTCGTTCGTGGCCGAACCCAGCGGGGTACCGTCGTCGAAGTAAGCGCGCCGGTACCAGTCGCCGTCCCACCCATGCGCCTCGATGTTCTGCTGCACCTGCGCCGCATGGCGGGTGCATTGGTCGGCAAACTCGGCATCGCCCCTGCGGCGGGCCAGTTCCGTGAAGCGCCGCAACACGTCGTACAGGAAGAACGCCAGCCATACACTCTCGCCCGTGCCTTTTTCGCCGACGAGATTCATCCCGTCGTTCCAGTCGCCGCAGCCGATCAACGGCAGTCCGTGGGTGCCGAAGCGGAACCCGCGTTTGATCGCCCGTACGCAGTGCTCGTAGAGTGTGCCGTCTTCGCCCGAGAGTTGCGGCAGATCGTAGTATGATTCCTCATCGGCATTCACCGGACGTCCTTCGAGGAACGGCGCGCGCTCATCGAGCACGCCGGTATCGCCGGTCATCTTCACATACCGGCATGTGGCATAGGGCAGCCAGAGGTAATCGTCGGAGCAATGCGTGCGCACGCCGCGGCCGGTGGGCGGATGCCACCAGTGTTGGACGTCGCCTTCGCGGAACTGCCGGCCGGCGCACCGCAACAAATGTTCACGGGCGGTCCACGGCGCGGCGTGGAGCAATGCGGTCGTATCCTGGAGTTGGTCGCGGAAGCCGTATGCGCCGCCGGATTGGTAATACCCGCTGCGTCCCCAGTAGCGAGCGGCCAGCGTCTGGTACTCCAGCCATCCGTTGACCAGGAGGTTCAAGGCGGGGTCCGGCGTTTCGGCGTAGACGACGCCCAGCGTCCGTTTCCAGAATTCCCACACGCTCTCCAGGGCCATGCGCGCACTGGCCGGACCGCTGAAGCGCCGGAGCAGTTGGTGGGCCTCGTCGGCACTATTGGCGGCACCCAGTACGAAGACCAGTTCGTGCTCCTGGCCGTCGGCGAGTTCGAACGACGCCTGGAGCGCCGCGCAGGGGTCGAGGCTGGCGCCGGTCCGGCCGGACAGTTGCGTCTGCCGCAGTGCGGCGGGACTGGCTGGCGTGCCGTTGCGTCCCAGAAACTCCGTGCGGCTGCCGGTGAGGGTTCGCGCGGCGTCGCTGACGTTGACGAAAACGGTCTTGCCGGCAAACTCACGGTTGTACACGTTGCGGGCGAACAGGGCGCCAGTGGCCGGGTCGATCTCGGTGACCACGTGCATCAGGTTGGGGTTCCGCCATTGGCCGAGTACCAATTCCCAGTACCCGGTGACCGACAGGCGGCGGGTCCGGCCCGAGCGGTTGCGCACCTTGACCACCACCAGTTTCACGGGCGCGTCCAGTGCGACGTAGGTCCACAGTTCCGAACTGATCCCCAGTTGCGTGTACTCAAACACACTGTAGCCGAAACCGTGTCGGCAGACATAAGTCCCATTGCCGCGCGCGGGCAAGGGCGTCGGTGACCAGAACTGGCCGGTTTCTCCGTCGCGGATGTAAAAGGCTTCGCCACTGGTGTCGGATACGGGATCGTTGCCCCAGGGGGTGATCCGGAATTCGTGGGCGTTGTCCACCCAGGTGTAGGCGCCGCCGGTTTCCGTGACCACGGTGCCGATCTGGGGGTTGGCCAGCACATTGGACCAGGGTGCGGGGGTGGTCTGTCCGGGATCGAGCGAGATCACGTACTCGCGACCGTCGGGCGTGAATCCGCCCAACCCATTGAAGAAGACGCGTGCGCGGGGGGGTGGTGCGGATGGTATCGCCGGCAGCAACGCCCGCGTCGCGATGAAGCGGGGAATCTTCCGCTCGACCGGTTCCCGCCGCTCGACCTGCTCGGCCAGTGTCTCGGCGCTGTCGGTCAGGATCACCCGTGCGACCGTCTGTAACAGCACCCGGTCTTCCTCCGACAACTGTTCACTACGCCGCAGGAAGATTCCGCCGGGTTTGTCCATCCTGTGCGCCTCCGTGCCGGCGGCGATCAAAACCAGGATGCGGTCCTGCAGGACCTGACGATAGCCGGAGAAATCCTCGTTCAAGATGACCAGATCGACTTCCAATCCTTTCTCGCGCCAGTAGGCGTGGGCCTGCAACACTTGTCGTACCAGGCCGATGCGG
Source organism: uncultured Verrucomicrobiota bacterium (assembly GCA_964535015.1). Classification (GTDB taxonomy): domain Bacteria; phylum Verrucomicrobiota; class Kiritimatiellia; order CAIKKV01; family CAITUY01; genus CAZDUS01. The sequence continues at coordinate 25,201 of CAZHRU010000020.1, forward strand.
TGTACATCGGAGATGCGCATCAGGACGATCGGCAGATCGCCCGAGATTCCGAAGGCCCACAAACTGGCCTGACCGAGACGGTTGCGGGTCAGGATGCCGGTGCCAGCGCGGTGGAGAGGGTTGGCGTGAATGACCGAGCCGGCCAACTGCGCATACAACTGGGCCTCGGTCTCGGTCGACTGGACCTGGCGCAGTACGAGTTGGCTGTGCGACCAGGCCATCTCAAACGCGCGGGCGGCAAAACTCGGTTCGCGATATTTGGCGATCAAGGTCAGCGCCGTCGCGCGGGTTTCGGCCATGCCGGAGATGATGTGCCAGTTGGCGGACGTATCGGATTCGATGACCAAACCCTGCCGAATAGCGACGATCGGATCGAGCACCGCACCCTCGGTGTTGGACAGCGGGGCGACGTTATCGAATGCGACGGGGCGGGTTACGGAACGGCAGCGCCCGATGAACTTGGACCGATCGGTTTCGTAGGACGGGTCGCCGGCCGGTGTGCCCTGGGTGGTCATCAGATGAAACATCCACGGCGGGTTGTCGCCGGGCGCGCGCGGCCGGCGCGTGCAAAGGATGGCCTGAGACTCACGGAGGATCTCGGTCTGGACAAACAGATTGCTGAAGGCCGGGTGGGCAAGGTCGGCGTTCAGCGGAGCGATGACGACTTCCGCGTAACTGGTCAGTTCGATGGTGCGGGTCTGGGAGGCCAGGTTCGTGAGGGTGACGCGGCGGACTTCGACGTCGTCTTCGGGTGACACGGCGATTTCCGTGTGAGCGTCAATGTCCTCGTCACGGCGGCGATATTCGGCGCGGCCCTGCACGAAGATCGCCTCATATTTCTTTGCCGGCCGTTGCGTGGGTTGATAGGCCGAGGACCAGAGGGCGCCGGTGGTGGTGTCGCGCAGATAGCAGAACGTGCCCCAACCGTCGCGCGTCGCGTCTTCGCGCCAACGCGTGACCGCCAGATCCTTCCATCGGCTATATCCGCCTCCCGCGTTGGTGGCCATGACGTGATAGCGGCCATTGGACAGCAAATGCACCTCGGGAACCGGCGTGTTCGGCGAGGGGAACACGCGCATGGTGGCGGCGGCGACCGACGGCGGCCGGCGTGCGGCGCTGACTTCCGCCGCATGCGGTTGCAACGGGGAAGCGACCTTGGGAATGCGTTCGTGCAACAACGGTTCCGACGCCCTGAAATACGGGTCGGACAGGAACCGGCGTTGCATGGGTCGATCCAACAGCAGATACGTCAGCGCCAGGAAACTCATCCCCTGGTGATGTGCCATGAAACTGCGCAGAGGAACGCAAGTCTTGCCGCGCGGGACGCGGGTGGGAGTGAAATCGATCGCTTCATACAGTCCGTACGCACCGCGGTAACCGGTCCCCGCAAGCGTTTGCAGGTTCTGGCATGCCTCCCGAGGCGCGACCATCAACGCCAGCGCCGACGCGTATGGCGCAACGACCAGATCATCGGCGAGACCGCGTTTGAACCCCAACCCCGGCACGCCGAACGCGCCATACTGATAAACGCCGTGGGTGTCGCTGGTGTTGTAGCACGACTCGGAAATACCCCACGGGATGCCCCGCTGGCGGCCGTATTCAATCTGGCGGGCCACGACCGCCCGGTAGGTCTGGTCGATCAACGTGTGTTCGTGGGTCGGCATTACCAGCAGTGGCATCAGGTATTCGAACATCGAGCCGCTCCACGACAACAGCGCCATTGAGCCGGCATGGGTGGTCAACTGCCGGCCCAAGGCAAACCAATGCTCCTGCGGCAACTGGTCCTGCGCAATGAGGATGAAACTCGCCAGCCGCGCCTCCGAGGCGAGCAGGTCGTAATACGACGGATCGCACCGGCGCTCGGTGACGTTGTAGCCGATCGCCAGCAAATCGCGGACCGGATCGTACAGGAAGGCGAAGTCCATTGCCGCCAGTTCGGTGCAACGCTGGGCGAGCAGGTCGATCTGCCGGATGCGTTCGGCGGCGTGGTCGCCTCCGGTGGACGCGCCAGCCAACTCCTGCAAGGTCGGCATGGGGTCGAACTGCCGGGGATCGGGAACGAGGAACTGCAAATCATCCCACGCACCTTGACACTGACGGGCGAGGGCATGGATCCACCACTGTTGCTCCGCGTCGTCGCTGGCGGGTAAGGCGGCAACATCACGGCTGAGTTCCTGGAGCAACGCCAACATGGCCGGGACAGTGGAGGGCGGTGGCGTTTGCAGTTTTTGGCGGAACGGGGCGATTATCGAAGACGATAACCGTTCCGCAGTGTCCCGCAACCCCATGAAAACGCGGGGCGAAACGATGGGTTGGTTTTTCAATTCCCACAACCCGGCGCGCAAGGTGAACAGTGCCCCGGCCAGGTTACCGCTATCGACGCTCGACACGTAGTGCGGGCGCAGCGGCTTAAGCGTCCGGGTGTCGTACCAGTTGTAGAAATGCCCGCGGTAGCGTTCGAGGTGTTCCATGGTGGTGAGGGTCTTGTCCGTGCGGTCGAGCAGTTGGCCCGCGGAGAGGTAGCCGAAATCGGCTGCCGCCAAATTGGACAATAAGGCCATGCCGATGTTGGTGGGTGAGGTGCGTGAGGCGACCACGGGGGTCGGGACTTCCTGGAAATTGTCGGGCGGCAACCAATGCTCCTCCGCGTTGACCAGCACCTCGAAGTAACGCCAGGTTTGCCGGGCCAGGCCGCGCAGAAACGTCTGTTGCTCGTCGGAGAGTACCGGTGGGTCGGCCACGAGAGGTTGGCTGATCCACCAGCCGACAAAGGGGGACACCAGCCACAGCAGTAACAGCGGCCCGCTGGCGAACAGTTCACCCGGATTCGTCAACGCGATCCCTGCGATACCGGCCACGGCCAACAGCGGCGCGACCCACATCTCTTCAAAGAAGTCGGCCAGGGTGGTGCGGCCGTTGCGCCGCGTATACGCCGGCGTGTGCCAGAGCAGCAGTCCGCGCCGGGTGAACAGCATGCGCCCGCCGGAAACCAGAATCGCATCCAGGTTGATGACGGCGTGATACGGTAACGTAGTCAGGCGCAGACCGGCCTCCGCCAACTGACGCCCCAGCGATTTCAGGGCAGTGCCCAGATGCATGGCCCACGTGCGTTCCCTGGGTTTGCGAACCACTTCCGCCAGTGTGACCAGCAGCAGGGGCAGCAAGAACAACAGGAGTACGAACAGTGTCCAGAACCCCCTCGGTTCCGGCGTCATCATCCAGCCGCAGAGCAGCAGCAGTAATACGGCAGGCGGCACGAGGCTGCGGCGCAAGTTGTCGAAAACCTTCCACCATCCCAGCGCGGTCAAGGTGTTGGGTTGACGATTGTTGGACGGTCCGAGCACGCGCGGCAGGAGCCAGCCGGCGATCTGCCAGTCGCCCCGGATCCAGCGATGGCGACGGCTCATTTCGGCGGCAAAACTGGCGGGATGGTCCTCATGCAACTCCACATCCGTGACCAGCGCGGAGCGGGCATAACCGCTCTCCACCAGATCGTGACTCAGGATGAGATTTTCCGGGAAGCGTCCGGCTGTGGCCTGTTGGAACGCATCCACATCATAGATGCCTTTGCCGACATAAGACCCCTCGGCAAAGAGATCCTGATACACGTCGGACACCTCGTGCGTGTAGGGATCGATCCCCGCGTCGCCGGCACTGAGTTGAGCGAAACGCGAACGATTGGCCGCGAGCAGAGTGATGGGGGTGCGTGGTTGCAGAATGGCATAACCCTCGACCACGCGGCCGGTCGGCAGATCACACCGCGGCCGGTTCAGCGGATGTGCCATCGTGCCGATGAGTTTGCGGGCGGCATCGCGCGGCAAACCGGTATCGGTGTCCAAGGTGAGGACGTATCGGATGGTGGGAAGGATGGCCAGATCGCCGATGATCTCGGCGAACGGGTCGCGTGGACCCCCGCGCAACAGCGCGTTGAATTGCTCCAACTTGCCGCGTTTGCGTTCGTAACCCATCCAGAGGTGTTCGTGCGGATTCCAAACGCGCGGCCGATGAAAAAGGCGGAAGACGGTCACGCCTTCGGGACTGTACCGCGCATTCAAGGCGTGGATGCCGTCACTCGCCAGGCGCAGCAGGGTGTCGTCTTCGGGCTGCGACGCTTCGGGCGCATCGCAGAAGTCGGTGAGCAATGCGAAAAACAGGTTCGGGTCGCGGTTCCCCAAGTAGCGAATCTCCAGGCCTTCCAGCAAATCGGTGACGGCCAACTGACTGGTCAAGAGCGTGGGGATGACCGCTATGGTGCGGCTGGCTGGCGGGATTCCCTTCGAGAAATCCAGACGCGGGAGCAGGCGTGGACCGATCAGGTTATTCGTCAGCAAGTTCACCAGCGCCACCGCCATCTGCGACGCGGCGATGATTCCCAGCGCCATCAAGAGCCAGACCCGCCAGTCGTGCAAGCCAAACCGGATGACCGGCTCCAGCATCAGACTGGCCGTAGCCGCCGTGAGCACCAAAAGGGAACTGACATAATAGAAGATCGGGCACCGGCGAACTCGCCGCGTGAAAGACCGGCGCAGGGACCAGTGGATGCGGACGACGCGTTCCAGGCGAAGCAGGCCCTGGTCGATGAGATAGAATCCCACGTGGGCGGTGCGCGCCTGAGGGCCGTCGCGCCGGGACGCTTCCGCCGCGAGTGTGATCGCGGCGTGTGCCACCACGTCCTCGGCGAGTCCAGACTGCCGTGCCAGCGCTTCCACGCAATGGCGATACCGGTCACGCGTGACGAAGTCCATGGCGGCATACACGTCGGCGGGATCGGTGCGCAGCACCTGTTCGATGATGCTCGTCGTTTCGACGAATTTCCGCCAGTCCATCGCGCTCAGGAATCGCAGACTGCCGATGCTGTTGCCGATGGACACCTGATCGGCCGCCTGGGTCTGGTTGTCCGCCCGCTGCAATTGCTCGCGGGTCATGCCCTGTTCTGCGAGGCGATGTTGGACCCAACTCTCCACGGTGGCCAGTGACGGGCTCTGCCCCTGCAACCGTCCGCAGAACTCCTCCACGAACTGGTTGTTGAACGGCGGTTCGGCCTGTGCCATTTCCGCCAACACATGCAGGACTGATGACGGTTCTTTCTCCACCGCCGCCAACAGGCGGCTGGCCCACAGGTCGGCCAGATTCCGATCGCGCCACCGCTGGGCAATGTGGACCGACACGCGCCGCAGGTTCTCGATCAGACCCAAACGCAACATGATCGGTACGGCCCACAGTTCACCGAGCGTCAGCGGGGCGACCGACTGGTAGGCAGTGATGAAGTGGCTGACGTTTTCCGCGTCTATGCGGCCGTCCACGTGGGAGATCAACTCCAAAGCAATGTCATAAACGCGGGGAAACCCAGCCGCTGCGCCCGTCAACAGACGCGGCAACTCGCGGCTGTAGGTTCGCGGCAAATGCAACCGTGTAAGGCGGATTTGCTGTTCGACCAGATAAAAGTTATCCAGAAGCCATTCGCCGGCGGGGGCGATGCGCCGGCCCTCGGCCTCCGCGCCGGTCACCAGATCGTAGGCCTGGATGAGCACCTGTTCGTTGTCCGTCAAGCGCAGCAGCAAACGATTCGGGCCGTGTTTCGGGTCCAACTGATGCTGACCTGCGAGCGCGACGGCATGACGGCGCAACTGCTCGCTGCTGAACAATTCGGCGCGCAACGGCGGCTCGCGCAAGCGCGAGCGCGTTTGCTTAGCCTTCAAGTTGTGCCATTTTAACGACAGGGTATCCATAAAGAGAAACACCGGAACGATAATCCGGGTGACCATTATGTGCCATAGGGAGTAACCCTACCGAGCCGGAGATTTGCCATGGGGATTCAGGCGCCGGAGCGCAAACGTCGGTTGATCGCGCTACGTCCGACCGGCGCGCGTGCGGTACTCGCGCGGGGCCATGCCGACGATGCGGCGGAACTGGCGGTTGAAGTGCGAAAGGTTATTGAACCCGACCGTGAGGCTGATGTCGAGGATCGGCGTTTCGGATTCGTTCAAGAGTGTGCAGGCGCGGTTGATTCGCCACTGGTTCAGGTAGGCGATGAAGGTGGTGCCTGTCATCCGTCTGAAGAAGCGCGTGAAGGTGGGCACGCTCATGGCCGCATGAGATGCGGCATCCTGGAGGGACGGGGCATTCTCGCTGTTGGCATGCAGGAACGCGATGATCTTCGCGAAGGCATGGAAGTCGGCCTCGGACCGGGCCGGCTGGTAGCGGGCCGAAACCAGGGGCGTGCTATCACGGTCTTCAGCCAAGACATGAAGGACATGGAAAAAAACCAGCATCTGTTCCATTCCTGACGCGGCCCTGAGTGTGTCGAACAGCGGTTCGACCTTGCGTACGGTGGCCCGCGAAAATCTTACGCCCCGCGCGGCGCGGTCAAGCAGGCGCGCCACGCTCGCGAACTCCGGTTTCTCCAGTACGGGATACCCGATGGATTCCCGCGTGAAGAGCGCCACCGTGAAGTCGGCCTTGCGTTGACGTTGCGGTTGCGGGTGGCAAGCCCAGGCGTGCGGGAGGTTCGGCCCGGCCAGGACCAGGTCCTCGCCGGAGAACGACGCCTGATGGTCGCCGACGATCCTCTTGCCGGCGCCGCCTCGCAGGAAGGTGAGTTCGTACGCTGGGTGGTAGTGAAACGCGACCTTGGGCAGTCCGCAATAGTGTTCCACCCGGCAAGTGGTCTCGCCGTGCCATGGAACTTCGAAGCGGCTCGCGGCTGGTCGTGGTGCGGTCATACGTTGATCTAAAAGTATCGGAAAGATGACAGGTTTCATGGAGAAAGGCAAGGGCGGATGGCGCATACTGTCTTTGTTACGTCGAATCGGACTTGAACCAGGAGGGCAACAATGAACGCCAAACGCGTGGGTATCCTTGGTTGCGGCGGGTTTGCGGGCGCGCATGCAAGACGGCTGAAGGTAGTGGGCGACGTGCGGATCGTTGCGCTGGCCGACGTCTCGGAAGAGAAGATGGGGGGGCTGGTGCAAAGGCGGCTCCAGGACTACGCTCCCACTCCTGTATTTTACACCGACGTCGAGCAGATGTTCAGGGAGGCGCGCCTCGACGGCGTGGTGATCGTGACGCCGCATGTTCTGCACTTCCAGCAGGCCGTCCGCGCGCTCGATGCCGGCTGCCATGTGCTCGTGGAGAAACCGATGGTGCTCAATGCCGGGGAGGCCGCGCAACTCGCGGCGAAAGTCAAATCATCGGGCCGCAAGGTGGTCGTCGGGTACAACCCGCCATACACGGCGGCGTTCCAATACCTGCGGGAGACCATACGAGACGGACGTCTGGGACGCCTGCAACTCGTAAACGGTTATCTTTCGCAGAACTGGAGGAAACTCACGGCCGGATCTTGGCGGCAGGATCCGGAGTGGTCGGGGGGAGGGCAGGCATTCGACAGCGGAGCCCACTTGCTGGCAGGCATCTGCTGGGCGGTTGGCGTCGCGCCCGAGGAGGTATTCGCTTTCATTGACAAACAGGAGACCCGGGTGGACATCAACGCAGTAATTTCCGCCCGCTTCGCCGGGGGCGTCATGGCATCGGTCGCGGTCGGCGGCGATTGCCTTTCCAATGGAAGTCACTCGGCCTATCTTTTTGAAGGCGGGAAGATCGAAATTGACGGGTGGGGCGGGCAGTGGGTCAAGGCCTTCCGTGGCGAGGAGACGATTGCCGACACGTCCGAAAGCGGGATGGAACCAGCGCCGGATGGGAACTTCGTTGATGTGCTTCACGAACGCGCGGAGCCGATCTGCGGTGTTGATGACGGACTGCGCATGGCGCAGTTGATGGATGCGATGTACAAGGCCGCGCGGACCGGCAAACCCGAGACGTGCTGAGAAAGGCGATAAGCGTATGACGACAGGTAGTACTAAAGAAGTGTTGGCGATCAAGGGTGGAGAACCGGTGCGGAAGGAGTACCTGCCGACCCGGAAGCCGTTTGGGCCGGAGGAGGAGAGGGAAGTTATCGAGGCGTTGCGCAGCGGGACGCTCTTTGTGGCCAGCGGTACCAAGGTCTACAAGTTTCTTGAAGACTTTAAGCGACTGTTCGGCGCGAGCGCGGCGGTGGCGTCCACCTCGGGCACGGCCGCGTTACACGTGGCGCTTGGCGCGATCGGCCTGGAGCCCGGGGACGAAGTGCTGGTGCCGCCGGTGACCGACATGGGATCCGTTGCGCCGATCATACTCTGTGGCGCGATTCCGGTGTTTGTGGACGTCGAGATGGAGACCTTCAACCTCGATCCCGTAGACCTGGCGCGGAAGATCACACCCCGGACGCGCGCGGTTATGGCCGTGCACGTGTGGGGCCGGCCGTGTAATCTCGATGCGGTGCGCAAAGCCATTGCCGGGCGGAACATCGCGTTGATCGAGGATTGCGCCGAGGCGCATCATGTCCGCTACAATGGTAAACTGCTGGGTACGATGGGCGATTTCGGGTGTTTCAGTTTCCAACAGTCCAAGCACACGACGTGCGGCGACGGCGGGGTCACGCTTGTCAACCGGCCTGAGTTCGCACAGCGCGCCGAGTTATTTGTGGACAAGGGATGCGACTGGACCAAGGATCGCGTGTACCGCAAGACATACGCATTCATCGCGCCTTGCTACCGCATGACCGAACTACAGGGCGCGGTGCTGATCGCGCAGACGGCGAAGATGGCATCGATCACGGAGCGCAGGCAGCGAGCCGGCGGCATGCTTGCGCAGCGGCTCCACGGTTTGGCGGGGGTTCGTCCACCACCCGTTCCTGACGATGTCTATGGGCACGGCTACTGGGGGTTCCCGTTGCGTGTGATCGAGGAGGAACTCGGCGCGAGTCGCGACGAGTTCCGCAAGGCGCTCGAAGCCGAAAATATCAAGAGCGATATCTGGATCGATAAGCCGCTCTATCTCTACGATGCGCTGGCGCAGCGGGTGACGTTCGGCGGTTCGCAGTGGCCGTTCCGGGGGGCGGGACGCGACGTTGAGCCTTACCGGCCAGGCCTGTGCCCGAACGCCGAGAAGGTGATGAAGCAACTGTGCAACATTGTCCGCGTCCACGAGCAGACGACCGACGCGGAACTGGACGATGTGGCCAGGGCGGTGATCAAGGTGTCCAGGGCTCTGAAGGGCTGACGCAGTGCAGGGCGGAATTCCAGCCGCAGGCATTTCCAGTAACCCCGCACAAAAACTGGCCATACTGCGGCATGACTCGGATGGGCGACCGCCTCATGGTGGCGCACGATAAACGGTCTCATTGCCATTTATCCGACCAACGACACTTTCACTCCCGCTGCAGCCTGTGGCATACCCGACGGTCTTTTATCCATATCCCTCTGCGCCAAAGTCTTTGACCACCTATCCCGTCATGCCCGAAAGGCGTTGCGACGAATGGGCGGAGTGGGTCACCCAGACCTTGCGAGAGAAAACAGTTTGCATGAAGACGGGGGCCCGTCGAGAGCGGTGGCGGCGCAGGTGTTGGTGAGGTAAGCGGGGATGAACCAGCGGGATGTGGGCGGGAAGTTGAGGATGGGAACGGGTTCGGCGGTTTGTCAGCAGTTGAAACGGTTGGGAGTCCGCCGGAGTGGTGGTTCGGATGTGGATGTTCGGATGAAGAGGATCGAACGTGTCCTTGAAAAGATCAAATCGGGCGGGGAAAACCGTAAAAGATTAATTCTTGATTCCGCTGAAAAACCCCTGCGTCCTTTGACCCTCCCAGTGTCGTCTTTTTC
>CAZHRU010000021.1:0-34049 GCA_964535015.1 uncultured Verrucomicrobiota bacterium
CCATCCTGCTGCTGGTGGAGTGCGGCGAGGAACCGACCCGATTAGCCTGGTCCAACGCGCTGCCAAAGCAATACCCGGCGCCGCACCCGAAGATGCGCGGGTTCATGCGCGATTACTGCGCGATCAATGTGGACGCCCGAGAGACCGCCTACGCCGGCAGTGTCCCCGGATTGTCCGACCAGCGCCTGGCCTTGGCGGACAAACCGCTGACGGCGCAATTGCCGCTGTTGAATGGGGGCGTGTTGCGGTTGCCGTCCGAGAAGAAGAAACTCGTAGCGCTGCATTTCTGGTCCGTGGCCTGTCCACCCTTGATCAAGCCCATGGGCGAGAAAGACGCGCACCACGATGTGATCCCGGGACCAGACATGGAAGTCGTGGCGATCAACCTGGATGAGGACAAGGCGAAGGTGATGGAGTATCTCAAGACCCGGCCGGACATGAAGGACTGGATCCACGTGTTTAGCGGCCGGGGGTGGCACGATCCATTGGCCCGGGAACTGGACGTGTACACCGTGGCTCGGTCAGTCCTGCTAAATCGGCACGGGATCATTCAGATATGGGGTTACGCCAGCGAGTTCGGACGGCTCACTACTAAACTGATCGAAACCAAACCGTAGTGACCCTTGAGAACAGACAGTCGTGCTGCAGTAGACATTGGACAGGGTCCAAAGCGACGTGTTAAGTGTGACACAAGGATGGGCCAGTTGAAACCAGAGAGGTGATGTATGGCAAAGAATAGTCGAGCAATTTGGCGGTGCGGCGCTGTCTTCGGGATGATCCTGTGGCTCGCCGCCGCGGCCAGTGGCGAGCAAGAGAATCCCGCCGTCACGAGTTGGATGAGTACGACGGTTCAGAATCGTCCGGCGGCTGAGCGCATTCAAATGCTGGCGGATATGGTTAAGACCAACCGTTATGTTGACAACGCCTTGCTCAGCGGCGTGCTTCAGAAAGATCCCGACCGATCCGTGAAACTGGCGGCCATTGCCCAGTTGTACCGCCAACACAACGTGAAGAAGATCAGCCGCGTCAACGATGCGGTTCACAGTCATCTGCGCACCGACCGGGAGTTGTTATTCGGCATTGCCAAGACCGTGTATGAGGTCCGAGGCAAGGACAGCGACTTCAAAGCGTTCGTTCTCTCGTCGCTCATCCTGTGGGGCGGCTCGCTGCCTTGGCCGACGACGATTCCTGCCAGCGGTACGGTGGATGTGGAGTGGACCCCGTTAGCGTCCCTCAAGGACCCGAAACGCAACAAACCCCAGACGCTGAAAATGGACGCCAAAGAGGCGACGCGCGCACGGGAAATGGTGACCGAGATTGTGAAGATGTTCAACACGCTGGCCGGAACACAGATCCAACCCGGCCCCGAATCCGCCCGCGAAATGAAAGAATGGAACGACAAGTTCGGCGGGAAAACCATCGAAGCCGAAACATGGCTGGAGTCTGGCATCCCCCGGCTGCAATCCACCAATCTGGCCCAGGTCGTGACGTCGGGCCTGCTGGGCACGGCCGGCACCGAATGGCTGGCCGGCGGCGGCTTTCAACCGGATGGCGCCATTGTCCTGGCGGGCGTCACCCTCGGTCCTACCCTCGACTTCCCCGGTGTCAAGGCCAAGGTCATCGGCAAGGACCGCGGTCAACCGGGAACACTGCAACGCGAAACGGTTCTGAACGGAAAGACCAACCAGCCGGAACTGGTGCCGCTCCGCTGGAGTCATGCGCTCGGCACGCCTTTCCTCGTGCGACTGGCGCCGGATGCGCAGCGAATCCTGTCGGTCACCCGGTTGCCGTGGGGCGCCGGTGGCGTGACCTCCGCCGCGGTCGACAAGGAAGGCAACATCTATCTGGCCGGCCCCGCGCGGGATGCAATTCGATCCGTGGGCGGCGACGTCCAGGATCTGCCGAAAGCCAAAGTCATCCCGCCCCCTGAAGCAAAAGCAAGAAAGAGCCCTCCCCCTCCCGATCCGGATACGTATGCCGCCGCGTACGTCGCGAAACTTTCGTCCGATGCCAGCCGGGTTCTTTGGGTCAGGCTGGTGGATAATCCCAACCAGGCAGTGCGCCCCCCCGAAATCACCGTGACCGCCAAAGGGCAACTATCCCTGACAGGACCCGATGTGCGGTTGCTGACGCATGACGGCAAGCAGGTGATGCAATGGGATCCACCCAATCACAAGATGCTGCCCAGCGAACGACAGGCCGTGTCCCTCACCCTCGGCCTGACGGCATATGCGGGGGAGCATCACTCCCCGACCGGGCACGAACCGTGGCGCTGTCCCTATGTGCGGGTCAATCGCCTCGACGGTTCCAACCGTCTGACGTTATACGACTGGCCCGGACCCATGGTGGGCGGAGCCGGAGGCCTGGTGGCCGATTCGCCCTTGTATGCCGCCTTCTTTGATCACAATGACGACCTGATCCTTTTAGGGTGGTCAGATGGCGGCAATTCGGTGTTGCATTGCGAGCCCATGGACTTCATGAAATCCGTCAGTTACAAGGGGTTGGGCATGAGCGGCGCCGGGGTCGCCGGGGCAATGCATTTTGGCTATGTGGTTCGCGTCTCGACCAAGACCTGGCGGGCGATTGGCGGGACCATGTTGTGCGGGTTCAACCCCCAATACGGCCCCGCTTCCGTCAATGCCGAGGAAGGGCGGGTGGCGACAGATGGTTCACTCCTGTTGGTGGGCACCTCTGCGTGGGGCATGCCGCAGACAGAGAATTCACTCATTGAGTACCAAACCCACCCGGCGGGAAAATTCATCATGGTTCTGACGGCGGATTGTTCCATGGCTCGGCTCTCATCCTCGATGGCGGCATGCGGCGAAGTCGAAGTGGGAAACGCCAAATGGGGTTTGATAACCGGCAAACAAAATGGTCGGCCAATGGCCTTGTTTGTGACCGGGGCCGTGGAGTCCGCTCCCTTGTACGGGCGCGACTCCACCCCGCCCGAGTTCGAGCCGTTCCAGCAGGACTATAGCGGTGGCGATCTGGACGGCCATTTCACCCTGCTCGACCTGACCGCCCCCCCTGCCCCACCAGTGAATGAGGAGAAGAAGAAATGAATAACCGCGTTATCATTCTGAGTTTGTTGTGCGTCGCGCTGTTCTGTCCCGTCATCCCCGCTGCCACAACCCCGCCGGCCATCCCGGCCGGGACCGTGTTTCATTTTGTGGGCATGCTCTACCTGGCCGGCCGGATCGAGTTCCGCGATGCCAGCGGCGAGTTGTGGCCGAACTACTGGTACGAAACCAAATTTGGCGATGTGCGCGGTCAGTTTGTGTTTGACCCGCAGACCCCCCGCCTGAACTTCAGACTCAACTGCAAACGGTTGTGCCAGGACGCGGACGGCAGCGACCTGAAGATCCTCGGCGAAACCCTCGCGGAGGACAACATCCCGGCGGCCCGGTTCACCGTGCATCGGATCGGCGCCTGGCAACCCGCACCGGCGGACTCCAAGGCCGAACCCTATGAACTCGCGCCCATCGATGGCGAACTGGCCGTCGGCGACCGCAGTTTGCCCGTGAAGGCCACCGCCCGCATCACCTATAACCGGCCCAAGGGCCGCACCGACATGGCCGGCCTCGCGGCCTCAAGCAAACTCGGCGCGAGCATCAACCTTAAGATCACGTTGACCATCAAGGGCCGGGATCTCGGCCTGAAGAAAGCGGCCGATAAAGACATCAACGTGTCCGTCTCTTCCCGTGCCTTCACGGAGGAAACCATCCTGAACGGCACCAAAAAGAAAACCCTCGCGGAGGCTGGCGTTCTTCCATTACCCGAGAACAACAAGGCTACCCCATCATCGTTGTAACGCATGGTAGTCAGCATCGGGAAGGAAAGCGGGAAGTTGCGGCGGGATCTTGGCGTACCGGGACGTTTCAGTCGCATACTCAACCGGGTTGCTTGCCCCGATGCTGACGAAAGGACCCGGTGCGGCGGCCGGTCACGCGAAGGATAAGCGCCGCCAGATAAGTTGGGCTGGAAAAACCCACGGCCATGGCCACGGTCTTCAGCGGGTTGGTGGTGGTCGTCAACAGGCTCAGAGCGCGTTGCACTCGGAGTTGCTGGAGATATTGACCGGGCGTCTGACCGGTCTCGCGCCGGAACCGCCGGATGAGGTGGAAGACCGAAACCCCTTCGGTTCTGGCAATTTCCAAAAGCGTCAGCGGCCGGTGCAGATCGCGCGCCATGTAGTGGCGGACCCGATCGGAAAAAGAAATGGCCTTCGAAAAGGCAAGCCGGTGATGTTCGGCGCGGACGGCGGTCCAAAGCGCCAGAATCAACTGCCGATTGGCCGCCGTGCGGGCGGGAAACAGTTCCCACATCCACTGTAACAAGAGGAGCAGGCGGCCCGAGGAATCGTGCACGCGAAGCGGGTATCGGCGCACGCCAACGCCATCCTCCCGCCATTGCAGGCAATAGAAGCGCGTATTCATGTCATGCTTCAGTAGCGGTTTGTGTACACAGCCCCGGGCATAGCAAAACAGGTCGCCAGGCCGTCCGTCGTGGGTCTGACCGCCCACGTTGACCCGGTAGCCGGGAGACATGACATACACCAACTCGTGCATGTCATGAGCCAGTGTTTGGCGGGCAAGGTCGCCGCTGGTCTGAATCTGTTCCACTTGAAGTAACTTCATACGATGGCACGTGATAGTGCAGCAGACAGGTAAGGAAAGCAATTTAGAATTATTGTCTTCCCTGACATTTCATGCGATTCTCCACTTGCGAAAGTCATTTAACCCTACCCTGTGAAAGCAATGCAACACGATGAACCCAATGCAACACTGCCCCATCCGACGGATATCGTCCATGCATAGGAACCCGTTTGACGATGTGGCCGCATTGCTCGCCCGTGTGTCCGACGAGCATCGCATACCGGGCATCGCCGTGGCGGCAATCAAGGACGGCAATCTGGCGCATGTTGCCACCCACGGCTGGCGCGACCCACAGCGACAACTGCCCATGACGGACAGTACCCCGGCGCGGTGGTACTCGATCTCCAAACCCATCACGGCACTGGCGTTGGCGCACCTTGTCGCCAGGGGCAAACTGCGATGGGATCAGCCCCTCTCACAACTCGTGCCGGGACTGCGGTTCGCCGACCCGGTCGCCACCGAACGCGCCGATCTGCGCGATTGCCTGCTCCATCGGACCGGATTGCCGAGTGGAAACTGGACGTGGTGGCAGGCACCGTCGGACCCGGCGGAATTGCTGCGCCGCCTCCCGCACATCCCCTGTGCGTCCGGGTTCCGATACTCCTCCCAGTACCAGAACCTCACATTCACCATCCTCGGCGAAGTGTTCAGGCACTGCGGCACAACGTGGCATCAGGCAGTACGCGACCTGCTCGAACCGATCGGCATCCGTCCGTTAACACGTCTCGCGGAATTCGTCGCCGCCGACCGTATGATTGGGTATGGCCCAAACGGGTTCGCCCCCCCCACTCCCTCCGCGGACTTTGATTTTGAGGCCATTGCCCCCGCCAGCGCGATATGCGGATCCATCATTGAACTGGCCAAACTCGGCAACGCCTTGGCCCACGATGGACAAGGACTGTTGCCTCCGTCCGCCTGGGCGGAAGTGATACAACCAGAACTGGTTCTGCCCGCCCCCCCCTGGCCCGAGATGCGGCAACCCGGCGTTGCCCTTGCCGGACGTAACCTCGTCTACCGGGGCGACGTCGTATTGCATTGGACCGGCGGTTGGGTCGGATACGTCTCGCACCTCCTCGCCGTACCCTCGCGAAAACTGGCCGTCTGCGTACTGGCCAATCGCACAGCAAGTAACGCCGCGGATTTGCTGGCCTTCTCCATGCTGGATCGCGCCGCCGGTTGGGATCCCGCCCCCTGGGCCGACCGGTACCTCGATCAGAAACGCGCGTTCCGCCGCAACGCCGAAAAGCGTCTTGCCTCCCGATTGGCGGCACCGCGCGGCGCCTGGCCGTGCGATCCGGCGGCAATGGCGGGCCGGTTCACCCACCCCGGTTACGGCGACCTCGAGATTCATCACGCCGGCGACAACCTCCGCCTCCATTTCCGCGGCACCGAATGGCCACTGACGCCCCGACCCGACGGCAAGGTGACCGCCGAAGGGGGCGAAGGCGAGAACATCGACACCTGCTGGGACTTGCATCCCGTTGTGAACGGGGCGGACGTACTGGCGTGGGAGTTTGGCCCGGACGCCCCGGATGCCCCATGCCGGTTTGCACGCGCGGAGAAATGATACCAATATAGAGTTCCACGATGAACAAACACTCACAGATCAAGCCAAACACCGAATGAAACAGAACGATAGAATATTGATCACGGGCGGAAGCGGATTCCTCGGAACCCGTCTCGCTTCACTGCTTCTGGCCCGTAACCCGGCGTGCCCCATCACGCTGACCGATATTGCCGAACATCCCCGCGCCGCCGCGCTTCGCGGCCGCGTGGACTTTGAGATGGGCGACCTGACCAACGCGGCAACTTGCCGCCAACTGCTTACCGGTGAAATCGGCACGGTATACCACTTCGCATCTCTGGTATCGGGCGGCGCCGAACGCGACTTCGAGGCCGGCCTGAAGGCAAATGTTCTGTCAACCCTCAACTTGCTTGAAGCATGCCGCCTGCGTGGATGCCGGCCACGTTTCGTGTTCACCAGCTCCATTGCCACGTTCGGCGGCGCGAAACTCCCCTCTACCATCGACGATTGGACGCACCAGCACCCGCAAAACAGCTACGGCACCGCCAAGGTTGTCGGCGAGCAGTGGCTGAACGACTATTCGCGCAAGGGGTACGTGGACGGGCGCGGGGTGCGCCTGCCGGCGATCGTCGTCCGCGACGAACCCAACTCGGCGGCCAGCGGCTACGCCAGCGCCCTCTTCCGCGAACCGCTGCACGGCCGCGCCTACGCCTGCCCCGTCGGCGAATCGGCGCAGATCCCCATCCTGAGCGTCATGCGCGCCGTGGAAACACTGGCACAACTCGGCGCATTGGATAGTGCCGCGTTGGGCGACTTTCGCACAGTCAACGGGCCAAGCCTGTCCCCACGTGCCAGTGAAATCGCCACCGCCGTCCGTAGTTTCGCCGCCCACGGATCACCACCACCCGGAACGATTACCTTCTCTTCCGATCCGACCATCGAGGAAATGATCAAAACCTGGCCCCGGATCATGCAGGCAACGCGGGCGGAAGCCCTCGGTTTGCTGCCTGACGAATCCCTGCGACACATCATCGAAACTTATGTCAGGGAACAGGAAGCAGAGCGGAAAAGTCCGCATAACCCCGGACACGTTGCACGAATCAGCAGAGAATGAACATGAGTATTGCCTATCTCCTACGCGTAACGGAACAAACTGAAAACCGGTTGTGGGTGAACAATCCCACGGTGACGGAGTGCCACAAGGCCATCGCGGCCGGGGCCGTCGCCTGCACAACGAACCCCACCTTTTCCGCGCGCATCCTGCAAGCCGAACCGGACGCGGCAACGAAGGTGCTGCTGGATGTCCTGCGCCAGACGCCGGACGCTACCGCCGCCGCTCATAAGGTTCAGATGGAACTCTGTGCGCGGATCATCCCTCCATTCCTTCCTCTCTACGAGAAAACCAAGGGCCAACTTGGCTATGTCTCCGTCCAAGGCGATCCGCGACTCGACCACGACCCCGACCACATCGTCCACGAGTGCCTGGCTGACCGCCAGCGTCTGGGCCCGAACCATATAGCCAAAATCCCGGTGACCCAGGCGGGACTCAAGGCAATTGACGTCCTCCTGCGGCAGGATATCCCGGTGATCGCCACCGAGGTATTTTCAATCGCGCAAGCCATTGCCGCCAGTGAAGTCTATGAGCGTGCGACGGCGACCAGCAAGAAACGCCCAGCCTACTTCTTGACCCATATCACCGGCATCTACGACGAGTACCTTAACGCCTGCGCAATTAACAGCGGCGTGAAGATCGCGCCCGATATCCTGAAACAGGCCGGCTGCATTGTGGCCCGTCACCAGTACCGCTTGTTCATGGCCCGCCGCTACGCCGGAGTCATGCTCGGCGGCGGGGTTCGCGCACCCTGCCACTTCACCGAACTGCTCGGCAGCAAGATGCATGTCACCCTCAACTACAGCACCATTGAGGAATTGAACAAAATGGCCCCCCCCATTGTGCCGCGCATGGACACCCCTACCGATCCGGGAGTCGTGGAGGAACTCCGACGGAAACTGCCGGATTTCGCCAGGGCCTTCGATCCCGACGGACTGCGTGTGGAGGAGTTCGCCGACTACGGACCTGTCGTGCACTTTGCCAACCTGTTCCGCGCCGGCTGGGAGACGCTGCTCGCCGCCATCGCCGCCCATGCGCCCTTGCGGTAACGAGCACGACAATTCCGGATTCCTGAAGTTCTGCTTGCGTCCCCCGCCGTTTGACGCCCCTGCCACAGTGTGGTACATTCGCCCTTATGAGTTTCAAACGTTGCCCAGGTAGCATGTCGTTCGCACAGCCGAAAATAGAACTTGTGCGCTGTTCAAAATGCGGGGAAGACGCCGAAGTCTGGACCGACGAGGCCACCGGAAAATGCAGCAAGTGCGGGGAAACCGTATGCCGCACCACCACCCAGTCCTGCATCGACTGGTGCAAGTACGCCAAGGAGTGCCTCGGCGCCGACGAACATAAGCGGTACCAGGACATGAAAACCCGCTTGCGGAAAGAAACGTTGCTGAAGGCGGGTGAAACCTTCCTGTCCGACGATCAGAAGACCATGGCCCGCGCCCGGGTGACCCACGCTGAACAACTCCTCAGTCGCGAACCCAATGCCGACCCGAATGTCGTCATTGCCGCCGCCGCCCTGCTTGACGTCGCCACCCCTTCCTCTACCGCGGCGGATATTCTCCAGAATCTGGGTTATCCCGAAGGCTTCATCAAGGAAGTGGCCTCCATCGTCGGTCACACGCGAACCCCCGGCGAACCGGAGAGCGTCAACGCCCGACTCGTTCACGAAGCGAATAAACTCGCCCGGGCCAAGTGACGGCACGCCGGTATTAAGGCTTGAATTAATGCTCCGCCGGCAGTCATGATGGCGCGCATCGTGACTAGACACATCCACACTGGAGACAATACCGCCATGACCGCTCTGGCCATCCTGGGCGGCGGTCCAGCCGGACTCGCCGCCGGTTATTACGCCGCCCGTCATCATATCCCCTTCACGGTGTTCGAGGCCGCCCCTCATGTAGGCGGCAACTGCATCACCCTCCGGCATGGCGATTTCCTTGTCGACTCCGGGGCCCATCGCCTGCATGACAAGGACCACGAGACCACCCAATCCCTTCAGTCCATGCTGGGAAGCGACCTGCGCCAAATCAACGTCCCCAGCCTGATCTATTCCCGGGGCAAGTTCATCGACTTCCCGCTTTCACCCCTAAACCTCGCCAGCGGACTGGGCTTGCCCGCCTTCGCCACCGCGGGACTGGACCTCGTTCGAGCCAAACTCTCCACCTCACACCGCGGCCAGAACTTCGAATCCTTCGCCATCCGCACCTACGGCCACACCCTGGCCAACCGGTTCCTCCTGAATTACTCCGAGAAACTCTGGGGCGTCACCTGCCGCTCCCTGTCGCCTGAAGTCGCCGGAAAACGCATGAAAGGACTCACCCTCAAAACGTTCGTCACCGAGTCCCTGTTCGGATCCAAGACCAAAACCCGCCACCTTGACGGCGCCTTCCACTACCCAACCCATGGCATCGGCATGATCCCGGACGCCCTCGCCGCCGCCTGCGGCCCCGCGAATGTGCGCTGCAATTCCCGCATCACCGGCCTCGCCCACAATGGCACCCGCATCACCACCGTCACCATCAACGACAACGAAACCTGCCCTGTCAACCAAGTCGTCAGCACTTTGCCCCTCGATCAGTTGACCAACCTGCTCTCCCCGCGCCTGCCGGATGAATGCCTCGACCTGGCCAACCGCCTGCGCTACCGTCACGTCCTCCTCGTCGCCCTCTTCCTTGACCGCCCCTCCGTCACCTCGGCGGCCACTCTGTATTTCCCCGACCCCGAATTCCCCTTCACCCGCGTCTATGAACCGCGTAACCGCAGCAGCATCATGGCTCCGCCAGGAAAAACTTCCCTCGTTATCGAAGTCCCCTGCCAGGAAACCGACTCCGTGTGGGCAATGCCTGACCAAGACCTCGTCAACCACATCTCCACCCCCCTGCTGACCACCGGCCTGTTTCGGGCCTCGGACATTTTGGATAGCCGCGTGTACAGGATGCTCCGCGCCTATCCCGTCCTGGAGTCTGGCTTCGAGGAAAAACGCACCCGCCTCCTTCAACACTTGGGCCGGCTTGACAACCTCCACTTCTCGGGCCGCTGTGGACGATTTGCCTATGCCCACCTGCATGACCTGATGCGGTGGGGCCGCGAGATTGTCGCCTCCATCCACTGACCGGCATCCATCCTCAAGGACGCGGGCGACCACGGACCGGTTGCGAACGCTCCACACGCCAGTAGAGATTGTACCGCGGATCCCGGCGATAGATCATGTTGAGTCCGCAATTACGCCAATGGACCTGGTTTGACGTCATCACCCGTGGCCGTTTCTCCGCCACCAGATCACACACATGAAAATCCGCATAACGCCCGCCCGTGACAAGGTTGTAGACATCCAGATTCTTGCGGGACGCTATCGAAAACCAGAAGTAATGCAAATCACGACGGAACAGATTGAAATCAATATTTCCATCGTGAACATAGTCATCCGGCGCCGTATGACGCACCACATAGTCCACCAGATCCATCTGATCCTTGTTGAAGGACCTCTGAAAGGCCACTAAATCCTTAACCGGCTGGTATGCCGCCAGACCGATAATCGCCACTCCCAGCAACAGCCCCCTTGAACCCACCCAATCCACAAGACTCACAAGTGAACAAGCGACCGCAATGGCCAGCATAACCGCAGCCGGCATGTAATACTGTTGCCACGGGGCCTTGATCCCCAGCACGAACAGGAACAACAACAAACCCGATCCTGCGATAAAACCAGCCTTGCGGTTCACTCGCAGAGAATAAACCCCATGAACCGCCCCCATCGCCACGAGAACAAAATTCACGGCATTCACGTTCCATGCCGGCACGAGTACTTCCCAAGGCGAGAACGAATAGAGTTTCCGCGTGTGCATCACAACGGCCGTGAGCCAATAATCACCCAGCGCCCCCTGACTGGCCACAAAGCCAAGCACCAGCACCGGCCCAACCGCTAAACACATCAGGAACAGCATAACCGATCGCCACCCAACCTCGCGCCGCACCGCCATGACGGCAAGGGCCAGCGACAACACGCCATAGTATACAACCGCTTTCTGCAGGAAAAGGAACGACGCCGAGGCCAACAGGCCACTCACCACCAGATCACGCCGCGACGCGGAATCCAGAAAACGCACAAAAAAGTACACCGCCCCCATCCCCATCAGAACCATGGGACCATCCGGCCTGATTTCAACGGACTTGGCCATAAACAGGACCGATGTCAACAGAAACGGAAAACAAAACCAACCCGCCAGTCTGCGTCCCGACACCATCACCGCGATCAACGAGGCCGTCAACGCAATCAGCAATGTCACTCCATACATCACCCCGCGCAGGATCAGCAAGACCCCCGTCTGGTCGCCCGACAGTCGCAACACCGGGGCTATCAAGTACCACAGCAGTGGATTGTGATTCTGGAAGAAATCCCGGTACGGAAAATCGCCCTGCACCACATACCATGCGCTATGAACATGTTCAAACTCATCATGATCGAACTCCTTGTTCAGGGCGAGGCAGAGGACCAGATAGACCAGCACAGCGCACAACAGCCCAAACGACACAACCGCAAACTTGGAAAGCAGCATATATCTTCCTCAGCGATTCCTAACCCTGCGGAGCCGTCCGAAGGCTCCATAAACTCGGCACCGCCCTGTTCTTCCAAGTCTTCAGGATCGGTATGTGCGCGACTCCACCATCATCACCACCAACAAAATGCAACCAACCTACCCGCCGATCACAGTCCGCGCATCTCAACCGACATTACGAATACCTCGGCAAGCTGGATATTGAGAGCAACCCCAGAACTGAGAACCAACGCGGTCACCTTTCTTCGCTGTCCTTAGAACCATTGGTTTCCCGCACGTTGGACATGCGGTTGAGTTTGTGGAGGCTGGTGCCGGGATCATTGCGGGACGTTCGACTTTCTGAACTGAGCCGACCAAAGTTTCGAGAGCCGGGCCATCAACCAGCGTCAGACTCTTGCCGGACGCGAACGATACTGCATCAGGGGTAAATGTGCCGGATGACACGATAATGCCACGCACCGCTCCTTCAGCCACCATGACGCCATAGAGTTCGCGGACCACATTGACGCCAACCTGCCGTTCCCGCCAGCGCTTGCATTGAACGACTGTCTTCTCGGTCCCCTTCCGAAGCAGGAGATCAACGCCGCCATCAGCGCCGCCACCACCGGTTTCTTCAATGGTAAACCCCTGACGCCGATAGGCTTCGCCGACGAGGTGTTCGAAATCAAGCCAACTCAACGCCCGAATAGTTTCAATGTTCTTTTGACCATCCAACAAACGCCCACGCGACCACCCCTTGATTGCAGAAACGCCTGCCGCCAACAGGCAGAATAAAGACAACCACTTGGCCAGCGGAGGAAAGATGGCCGCAAGCACACCACCCATAGGATTCTTCAACAATATGGCTGGCAAGATGAACCCCACACCAACATAGACAACTCCAGCCGCAACCACCCCTACCCACCACGGGGCATCCATCAGCAGTTCAAGCATTCCATCGTTTTTCTTACGCGCCATTGTTCTTCTCCTATCCCAGATAAGATTTCGAACGGTCCTGTTCAACACCTCTCGCACTCTGAAATGCTAAAATGATACGCTCCCAACCAATAACTAAATACGGATGACCCAACTTTCTATGCCTTACATCTCCTGATTCCCGCCCTATCTGCCAAACTTGAAATCATTGCATCTCTATACTTAGTGATCAAATCCAGTCTCACGAGATATGTCCCAGCGTGGTGTCAGCCGGCATTATGCTGGATTGCGAATCATCTTTGGCGTCATTTACGGAAGCCGAAAGTGCGGCCCTCAATTCGCCCACAACCTGTGAGCCCTTCATGGCCATTTGGTCAAGCACATCGCGCAGAAACACATGCGTGGCAGGTTCTTTGGCGAGTTCTCGAATGATCTTGGGGAGATCGCCGTAATCCGCCATAGTCTGATAAGAGGTTTTTGTAAGGATTTGAAGCAGTTGAGATGTGGGCACGGGATAGGTTGCCGGCAAGCCCTTCTCAGCGAGCAAATGGTAAATGAAGTCAGCGACTTTGAAATCAAGCCGGGTTTCTGAGATGAGTTGCACAACTTCAGGAAAGACAGTTCTCAAATGAGGCGCCCACTCAACCATCTTGCTCGCCTCTTCTCGTTCAAGTGGAACCGGTTTGCCAATAAGACGTTCGGCCCAATACAGGCGCAACCAACCACGCCATATCCGTGCCGTTTTGTCAGAATCCAGATCCCAAAGGATTTTCCTAACAGACTCTGCAAAAAGTGTGCGCTCGGATACCGTCACAGACCGAAGAAACGTGTGAAGCCAACGCCCTCGCACCTGTTTCCTTGAACTGAACAGACAAATACTGGCGATATGTTCCACAATGCGCTCGCGCATAGGTTTAAGATCGGTTGACAGCCGATTAAAGCACTGTTCGTAGAGAGGCAAGAGTTCCGGCAAAAGCTCCTCTGACCATCGACCCCAGAACGCAAACCCGTGCCAAGCTTGAATCGCCGGTCGTTTTTTGCTTCGCCAGAAAAGCAGTGGCAACACGCGTCTTTTGGTCCAGCGCGAATCACACGAATATAGGAAATGGAGTTGGCTGGCTAAAATCACACGACCCATTTCACCTGCATAACTTTGGCTCAGGACAATTCTTTCAAACTGCGATCTAAGTTCAACTGGTATACCCTTCCACTTCGCGCCCGCGCATTTACGGCGGATAGAAAGTGCGGCCACAAAGAATTCAGCCAGTTTCCCGCCCGACGAATTGATGGCTATCGAAAGCCAGTCCGTTGAATCCTCACGGGGAGTCATGACATTTCTTTCTGCTGCACTCCAGACACTGACTCCAACCTGTTCGGCAAGCGGCATGAGCGATTCAGGAATTCGATTCTTTTCCCTTCTCACTCCCTGTTCGAGCAAACTTGCTGCACCCTGATCACACTTCAGAAGCCTAGGACTCTTGTCGATAAACTTCAGCAAGAGCGTCCACTGGTTCTCCGCAAATTCAGCATCTCTCCATCCCCAGAAAAAGTGTGCCAGGATATCCGAAGTGATTGTTGAGCGATACGGAAGCGCCTTGGCAACGCGGACGGCCCATGCCGTATCTTTCTTCACCGCAGACGTCAGAGCGGCAAGAAGGCCGTCTCGGTTAGGCAGCGACCGGTCTGTCTCTTTAAAAGTAACAAGCAGATGTGCAACCTGTTTTGGGGACTTGGCCAACAGATCATCGGTTGAAACCGGACTCTCAGGTGCATAGTTTTGTACGCCACCTGACCAATGGGTAAAGTCCGAATGATCAGAAACACGAAAGGATGGATACTTCTTCTTCAGGCGCTGCAGGCGCGTCTTGACCAACTGACATTTTCCGGCCACTGAACAGTCCAACCAGGTCAAAAGGGTGAAAAGACTGTGCCAGTAAATACCAGGGTCATCGTTAGGACTCTCTGCAATTTTGGCCACCGTCATTTCTCGTGCATGGCTGAGAAATGCCCTTTGCGTGATCGGTGACGACAACGGATAAGAATCGCGCAGCAACAGGAATAGTTCATGATGCACGGCCAAACAAGAAAGCAACTGAAATTCAATGATAGCCCGGAGTTTCCTGTCCGGTGGTGTGCCACCATCAAGGCGCAAACAGTGGATGGCAATTCGCCGGAGGATGGGGGCAGGAATCACGAGCCAATCTTCGATGAGACCTCGCGCTGCACGACGGCGATGGGAAAGCAACCACTCCAAGCTGTCCCGGCATGCATCGATTACTGTGTCAAAGTCGTGGTTTAGATCGTCTTGTTTATTCGGCTCAATAGCTGACCTATGGAAACTGAGGGGCTCCCAGTTAGGCGTGGCCACCTCATGACACAGCCCCAAATCATGAGCAAGTCGAATATTGTGTGACGTGATACGTACAACATCGGCTGCAATTAAGGCCAAATTCGGCAAAAAGGTTTTTGACCATGCTTCCTTCATCCAGTGATGGGAACCAAGGATACCAATTTCGGTGCTCGTAGGTTTGTCGCCCCGGCTTCCATCGCGTAGAAACGACATGCTTTTCTCCAGGCGGATTCGTGGTCGCGTAAGGTGTTCAAAGAGACGCAGGGTCAGCGGCCATGAGCCAAATTTGGCAACCTTTGGGAACAGGTATTCCAGCATCCCCCCGGATTCTTCGGGAGTGGACTGATCAAGCAGTATCGGGAGCCATTTTTTAAGACTCGATGGATCAGTCTCTTTTTCAGCATGGAAACCACGGGCAATTTCATTCCATAAAACTTGAGACAGAACTTGCCCCTGGCGAACGAAAATGCCAAGTGCCAGTTCAGGTGCCTTATGAACGGCTTGGCGATCAAACCAATAAGCAAGGGAACGTAGTCGCTCATCCTGTACTGTTCTCCTGCTAAACAAAGAAGAGAGAAGCCCACGATCCTCCGCCCAAATAAGCCAGTCCTTACTTGTGGCGTGTCTTACAAAATAAGTGTACTTCTCTGCGTCTTGTACCACGCTCTGCATGTAATCATCGTCTTCCGTCTCCCGCAGTGGTGGCGATCCCGACGTGATTCGTTGGATCTGATCTTCGTGGTCAAATGCCCGCATTGAAATTCGATCAGCCCAGACAGCAACAGATTCCAGCAATGCGGCATGTCGATCCCCCACGCCCTTCAGCGGATAGGCAATAGGCGTAATACCGAGATACCTCCAGTGATCAAGGGACTCGTTGGAAGTAAGAGCGTACAGACGACTACTCCCCGGCGGAAGGCCGCGGGTTAGATAGATCATTACCGGATCGTTGTGACTGTAACCCACAAAGAGAACCGTATAGGCGGAATACAGTTCCTGGAGAAATCGCCGTGCCCATCCCTCTGTGAGATAGGCTCGACCGAAATCGCAATCCGTGAGGACAAGACGATTCGGCGGGCCGTCCACGGAACCGTGCAAATAGACGAGACCTTCAAAGTTACTGCCCACCGGGAGTGCCGGGGCTTTATAAACTTCCGTCCCCGTCGGAGATTCCGCAGTGAAATGAGCATCGCAATTCGTGGTGACAATGCGGATGCCACCATTGCCGCCAAACAGTCGAACCAGAGACGAATGCAGCGCATTGGGCTTCGACTTCGGATCCCTCAGCAACTGCCGCGCGATTTCATGAACTTTGACACCGGTTGATTCTAATCGACCGAGATACCGTTCGCTGGGCTCGTCCGCTGAATCGGGCTTCACAGTTGAACCCTTACCGATCTTTCGGACGAGGCCACGAAAATCGGGATAATTGGCTGGAGGTCCCATCGAGACGCCCGCACCGGCAAAGATCACGAGTCGGCCGCTACGCTGTGCCGCGAGCAACTCCTCTGGTATGTCGAATTCACCAATCCGCACAACCTACCCCTCCTGCTGGGTCTCGATTCGCTTGGTTGCCATT
Organism: uncultured Verrucomicrobiota bacterium; assembly: GCA_964535015.1. Taxonomy (GTDB): domain Bacteria; phylum Verrucomicrobiota; class Kiritimatiellia; order CAIKKV01; family CAITUY01; genus CAZDUS01. The sequence continues at coordinate 16,698 of CAZHRU010000021.1, forward strand.
ATACGTTGCACCATATGCCATCCCCAATAGGCCTCGGGATTGGTTTGCTTCAGCCGATTTAAGGGGCGGGCGAAACTGATTTCGGCCGAAGTCAACTCGCCGAGTTTTTCAGGAGCATACCGAAGATCATCCAATGTCAACGGAACGGCAGGATGCTTGATCAGCGCCGCCACGGTCGCTGAGCGGGCCGCCGCCACCTTCAAATCGTCGAGACGGAACGTCGGACCAATGAGATGGTTGGCCATCTTTCCCATGCCACTCAGGATCAGATCGCGCCTCGGATCCGCCACAGCGCCTTTGAGTTGTGTTTCGCAGATCATTCTCGCCGCGCCAATCGTATCGTCAAGCGCCTGCTCCATGGCGAAGCCTCCGCCACGATAACCATTCTCGGCCGCAAAAAGAGCCGCATAGGCTTCACGGATCAACGCCAGATCCGATGCCTGCTCAAACAGCGTGCCGATATCCACAACCTGCTTGACCACCTGCATGCTAGTGTTGGTTTTGAGCGGCACCCCGACTGTAGAGGGAGCGAACGCGGTGAGTTTGTCTGCCAAAAGCGCATCCACCGAGGGCACGGTCACGACGACCTCCCGGTCGGTCTCAATGAATGGAGTGCGGATCACCCGCCTGTCCGTTCGCGGAAAGACGTTTCGTTCATCCAGGACATCGAGCATGACGTAATCCTCCCGGCGGGCAACGGCGGAAGGATAGAAGAACTTGAAGTGATGACGCTTCGGCAAGCGATCGTCACCCCGATCGTCGGGCTCCATACGTGTGAACGGTGTCATCCGCCCCACCCGCTCCAGTGTCGCCTGATAGGCATCCACCGGAACGTCCGTGGCTATATCAATATCGATGGACAACCGGCGCAACCGCTCAAGAAGGAGCACCATGGAGGTGCCACCTTTAAAGACAAAGTCCAGCCCCGATTCCGCCAGAAATCCCAGCAACTGTAACGCGTGGATGCACTTCTCCAGCAACCCTGGATCGGCGATACCAATTGCGGCACCTTTGCCACTGATCCACGCTCTATCAAAACACTCTCGTGTTATCATGTTGATAATCAACACATTGCAATACTGCGATCAACCATCTCCAGTTCTACGCCAAACTGGAGATAGTTGATTCTATACCAAGAAATAGCTCCCGGAGCGCAATACCCCGCCGCTCTGCGTAACTTGCCAATTCCGCGAAATCAACCCGATTGGCAGATATCATTCGTGTGGCCATACCCCGAAATTCCTCTTTATCCAGAAGCGGCAATGAATCCAGTTCGATGAAAAGGTCTACAAGGATACCCTCGGCTTTCAGTGTCCGGTCTTTCACGGGCATTTTGGACAGCAATGGGCGGATGACAACCGTCTTGTCTTCCACGGAAAAGGTCTTTTGCGCCTCACGCTTGGTCGGGTTGAGATGGCACGCATACCTGAGCCCCCGCAAACTATCATAGACGGATGCCATGGCATCACGCGGCACATGGACAAACGTCACGTATTTCCCCAACAAATGGTGCATATAGGGATTAACCTGTTGCGTGGACCAACAGGCGAAATCGAGCAAGGGGAAACGTTCCTTCAAGGCCTGAAGGATTCCGGCCAGGGGTTCGGCGTCCAGTTCGATCACATTGGAAACAAAGCTGTACCAGCCCCGTCCGGCATTCCACACAAAACCGCTGTCGGTCAGTTCGGTCATGTAACGGTTCAGTGTGGCGGCGCTCCATTTTACACGGGCGCCATCAAGCCACGCCCGGAGTGTGCCGACGTCAAAGTACGCGCACCGGGTTTTCAATTCCGGGAGGCATCGGTTTTGCAGGATCTCCTTCAGCGCTGGCGCTTCCCTTTTTTGAGCAGGCCGCTGTATGGGCGCCGGGAGTTGTTCTGCAACGCCCGCTTGCCGGTCAATGCCGTACAGTCCTGTCACAAGCCCATCCACTTCCCGCTCCAAGGCTGCAATTTCTGCCTTCGGATCGGCCCTCTTGGCGGCAAGAATCTTGTCCACGAGGTTGACGATCGGGGTCTGGGCCTTGGCGTCCACGTGGGGGATCGGGAGTTTCTTCCAGTCGTCGGGATAGAGTTGGACGTTGTTACGGCGATTGGCGCGCAGGAAGTCGCGAGCGACCGATGAGTTTATCACTGCCAACAGGTACTTTACCTCAAACCGGCGGCTGGTTTTCTCTAATTCCTCCCGTCGCGGCAGATCCGCACGCGGCGGCTTTTCGTCCTTGTATCGCGCCGCCTTCTTGAGGGAGTTGTTGCGGACATCGGAAAGCATGTGCCAAGGGATGCAAACATAGATTCCTTCATTGCAGTACAGTCGCGAATCGTCATAACCAGCCCGGACCTCTCCTACCTTCACCAAGAGTAACTTCTCCGCCCGTTCGTATAACTCCACAAACGTCTTGCGCCGGAAAAGGGCTGGTGCCCTTTTCGTGCCCCACTCTATCCACTTGTACGAGACAGGCATCCATCTGCTAATGTCTTTACCTTCGACGAAACACTTTGGGTGCTGCTTGTCCCTCACTGGTGCAAGCAGATCCTTCAATTCGAACGCTCCTTGCGCCAAGTGTTCGTGGGCGTTTGTGACCATGCCAACACTGACATAGCAAATGTCACTCAGACAGACACCGCCGCCAACATTGGAAACAGTCCCTTTCTCAGGGAAGAACGCCCGATACGTTAACTTGGTCTGCTCATCCGTCGGCAATGCCGTGACCGATCCAAACTCCCCGGCATGCAAGTGCCGTTCCGGCTTGTGGCGTGCGCCATCGGCCTTCTGGAAGAAGTAAATGAGGTTGTGGACGGCGGCGTCGAATATTTTGAGGTCGCTGCAGAAGTCCAGACGCCGGATTCGGGTGTTCTGAAGGAACCAGTTCTGTGGTTTCTGGGCGTACTTGGAATGGCAGAAGGCATCGGAAACGATCATCGTGCTAACGCCGCCGGGAGTAAGCAGTTTGTAGGAGCGCTCAATGAAGGGCACAAAGAGGTCCCATTTCTCCCAAAGTGTCTCGTAGACTTCCGAATCCATGATCGCCTTGCGTTGCACACGGTTCCATTCGGACGGTTCGTCGGCGCGGACATAGGGCGGATTGCCGATAGTGATATCAAAACCGTCCTTCACCTCCGGAAAGAAATACCGCACATCGAAAAAACCAACGGGGGCGTTACGGAAGGCAAACAGGTTGCGGTAACTCCGCCAGACGGCCACTTCGCGGTCGGCCCGTTCGACCGCGGCCTCCGCCTCGCGTATGGCCCGCTCCTGACGCCTTGCGCCTTCTTCCGTCGTCGCCTTCTTGCCCGCGGCGCGTTTGAGCTCCTCGCGTTTGGTCTGGACCGAATTCTCACGTTCGCTGACCTTGGCCTCGATCAGCGCCTCGATCTTGTCGCGCAGCCGCTTCTTTTGCAGTGGATCCCGGACGTAGTAATACTCCTCAGTCGCCTTGGCGAAGCGGCCGAAGAAATCCTCAATTCCAAGTTCCATCTGCGAATCGCCTGGCTTGTCCGATGCGGTGCCCGGGGCCGGAATGAGCGAATTAGCGGCGACGAACTTGAAATCCAGATTGGGTAACGAGGGGACGCCCTTATTCTCGGCCCGGTCGTCCACCTTAAAGTCCACGAGTAGGGAGATAAAACAGCGCAACTTGGCGATCTGGACGGCGATGGGCTGGATATCAGAACCGTAGATACTGTGTTGAATGAGCGCCAGTTTCCAGTTGTGCTCGGCGCTACTGCGTTCGAGCAGGGCGCGGGTGTCCTCGCGCATGGCGGGCGGGGTATCTTCGAGAATCCGGTTCTTCCAACGCTGGTGGTCATGATCGAGCTTTTCGAGAATGAAGACCAGTTTCTGGAGCATGCCCATCGGGAAAGCGCCGGACCCGCAGGCGGGATCGAACGTACGCACGTCATAGACGGCATCCACGAGCGCCCGTCGCTCGTCGTCGTCGAAAGGATGCTCCTTCTCGGTATAGGCAAAGAGCAGATCCAGTCCGGCGCGGGCGTCGGCGGGGGCGCAACGCGGCACACGGCGGACAAGTTCCCGTTCGAGATAGGCCTTGAGCGCTTCGCCGGCCATGTAGTCCACGATGGCGCGTGGGGTATAGAATGAGCCGGTCTCCTTGCGGGCGGTGCGTTCTGTCTCAGGGTTGTATTCGGCGAGTAGGTTTTCAAAGATCCGGCCCAACAGTTCGGGGTCAAGGGCGATTTCCTCCTCGATCGGCGTGTTCTCGGTAACGGTAAACGTATAGGCGTCCAGAATGCGGAAGAGGCCATCCACCTTCACGTCGCTCTTTTTCTGAGAACCGTAGGCCTCATGCAAATCGGCATGAACCTCCTTACCGAAGAACAAGACGTTTGGAACCAAGGGCTGATTCCCGGAGACGTCCGAGAAACCATCCACGCGGACTTCGTCGTCCTTGCAGGTGCCGGTATCCAGGCATTCGAATAATCCACCGTTGAGAAAGGGAATTTGCTCGAATAGTGCGCCAAAGCCTTCAGGATCCAGAAACAGTTTCTCGTGTCGATAGAAGCGATGATCCATATAATGCTTGTTCACGCCCTTGTAGCGACGGCCGTGGCGGAACTCCCGTTGGTCGAACGGCACGGCAAGGGTCGGGAAGAAGAGGTTCTGCAGAATGGCGAGATAGTACCCGCCATCGTCCGAGGCGACAGAATCGAAGCGCTTCAGCACTTTCCTGGTGGCGTCGGAAGAGAATAACTCCGGCGGAATAAGTCCTTTTTGCCGGGCGAACCAACAGAAGATGATACGCGTCAGCATCCGGATCAGGGCGATACGGTTGCGCAAGTCGGGATTCTCAATACCGCCATGAGGGAAACGCACGGACTTTGCCGCCCAGAAAAACCACTCCTGGATGCGCTGGTAGAACCGTTTGTTCAACAGTTCGATGTTCAACCGTTCGGCCCAGGCATCATGGAGGGCATCAAAGGAACGGATCGGTTTGGCGGCGGCCAGTTCGGGTAGAGAGAAGGATGCCAACACATCAAGATGACCGCGATGCGGACAGGCACAGGAGATATCCTTGATCAGACTGACCTTATCCAGCACATCTCGTTGGGGGTCCCGTTTGCTGGCGCGGCGATTGATGATGGCGATACTAAGTTTGTCGCCATGGGAGAAAAGAATCATCACGGGAATGGAAAACAGCCGGTTGATCGCCCGGGCGATGGCCGCCAACTGGCCGCGGGGATAATCAGGTTCCCGTAAGCGGAGGGCAAAAAACAGGTACGATTTCAACTGGCCGGCGTCAACAGTGTGAGGATTGAACAGGGACTGTTCGCCGCTGAGTTCGTCATCCGTGAGTTGAAAGAGCAAGTCAATGGATTGCCAATGCACCACGAGAGCTTTCTCCCGGTTGAGTGGCGCATCAGGACGGTCAAACTGGGTCAAAAAGGTTTCCGGGTTGTTATCCAGGCGGAGGCGCTTTTCACTCCGATATCCGAGGGTCGCGAAAAGGGTCGTGGCGGCGTCGACCAGCGGGCGCTTGGCGAAAACTGCGAGGGCATCGGAGATCTGTTGACGGAGGTCTCCATTGTTCATTTGATCACCAGCCAGGTTATGAGTTCAAAATCGGTGCTGCTGTTCGCCTGGGCGGTCTGGTCGGGAATCACAAAATCCCGGCCGTTTTGCAGGCCGGCGGCGACACGGCGGCGAAAGGTGGCCACTATGGAATCCACGGCCTTCTGGAGCAAGGAGGAATACGCGCTCATGTCGGCGCCGTTCTTGGTCTCGCTATCAAACAGGGTGCAAAGGGGCTCGTAGGGAACGGTCTTCTCGGCGCACAGGAGGCGCAGAATTTCCAGTATCTGCTTGGGTTGGGCAAAGCCGAACCGAACCGTGCCGTCCTGGCGGACATAAACGAGGTAGTACGACTGGAGCGGGTTGACGGTTTCGCTCGCCGCAGTGTCGCCCTTCTGGCGCAGGCAGTAAATTACGCCCGGCGCGATGACCTGATACTCGGGATTTGGCGGCACGACGGTGTAGAGACCAAGGGGAGCATCCTCAAGCAGTTTGCGGTTACTTTCGATGTACTTGGCCAGTTCGATGCGGAAATCGTCGAGGGTAAACTCGTTGAGGGCAACGCTTTCGCTGAAATCTTCGAGGTCGAGGATTTCCTCGCGCAACCGGAGCAGTTGCCTATCACGATAGCGCAAATCCTCGTGAATGAGTTCCTCGAGTTCCGCCGTCTTGAGAATGTTGTCCTCGAAGGTGGCGGCGATGTCCACCAGGGCCATACGTGCCTCGACACGGTTCTTCAGATTGACGTATTTATCCAACGCCTGGGTGGGCCAGAAATTGACGAGTTGAACCGTGCGGCAGATACTACCGATACGATCAATGCGACCAAAACGCTGGATGATCCGGACCGGGTTCCAGTGAATGTCATAATTGACCAGATAGTCGCAGTCCTGAAGGTTCTGGCCTTCAGATATGCAATCGGTGGCGATGAGGATATCAATCTCGGCATCCTGCGGCATGGAGGGAATCTTGTCCCGTTTCTTAGCACGGGGGGCGAAATTGGTGAGGATCTGGTTGAAATCGCTGTTGCCATAGGTCGTACGGTTGGCGCCCCCGCCGGTAACCAACGCGACATGGATTCCGAATTCCTTCCGCGCCCAAGGTTGGATGGCATCGAACAGGTAACTGGCGGTATCCGCAAACGCCGTGAACACCAGAATCTTGCGGTTCGCCTGACCGTCTTTGTTTTGGGTCGGGTCAGCAACCTTGTTCTCAATAAGCCGGCGAAGTTCGCTAAGTTTAGCATCACGCTCTATGGTGACGGACTCCGCGGCAGTCAACAAGGGAAGGAGTTGATCCTTGTCCTTTTGGAGATCCTTCAACCACGCATCAAGGCGGAGGTGTTCCAACCGGTACTTGAATTTCCCCCCCACCAGTAACGCGGCCTCCATTTCCTCGTCTTCCTCAGGCGTACCGAGATCGAGTTCCAGTTCGTTTTTCTCGGGGTTCTGGTCGGGATTGGCTTGGAAATTAAGGATTTTACGCTCCAGGCCCTCGATCTTGGCGATCGTGCGGGCCATGGTGATTTCGAATGATTCAACCGAACTTTCGAGGCGCTTCAGGAAGTTCACCTTCATCATGCCGATGAGGAAACGTTCGCGGTCGGCCTGAGTGAAGGGGTCACGGCCTGAGCGAATATATTCCGGCTTGTGCTCAGTTTTCACATACCGAGCAGGGTTGAAAAGGGAGAGTTTGTAACCTTCGATCTCGTCGTTCAATTTGTCATAGGACAAGAACCGGCGCTGAAGATCAATCTCCGGGAATATGGAGATAGGTTTCTGGCGTTCGGGAAAGCCGCCAAGTGCGGCGATGCTGCTGCGGTAGTAGCGTTGAATGTGCTTGCGCGACCGTGCAATGGTCAGTTCATCCAATAACTTGAAAAACGCGGAGTTCAATTTCTCCAGGAGGTCGGCGGTCCGGCGTTCGCCAGAATGCTTACGCGCCCACTCGGTGAAAGTACGCTGAGCAACGGCAAGGGTTTCCTTGAGGCTCGCGATACCGATGGAATCCTTGAATGCCGCATCCTGGCCTTCCGTCACAATGTAAATCTGGTTGCGGAGATCCCGGAGGTCATTATTGACAGGGGTGGCGGAAAGTAGGAGGACCTTGGTTTTGACGCCGGCCTGAATGATATCTTCCATAAGCCGCTGGTAGCGACTCTTTCGAATAAGACTGCCATCCTCGTTGCGGCGGCCGGGGGTGTTATTACGGAAATTGTGTGATTCATCAATGATCACGAGATCATAGTTGCCCCAGTTGAAGGTGGCCAAGTCGATGTCACCGGCCAGGCCGCTTTCACGACTGAGATCGGTATGGGAGAGGACATCAAACCGAAAACGGTCACGGATGAACGGGTTGAGCGCGTCGTTATTCCGGTAGATGGTCCAGTTCTGGCGTAGTTTTTTCGGGCACAGAACCAGAACACGTTCATTTTTCAATTCAAAGTATTTGATGACGGCCAAGGCCTCAAAGGTTTTTCCGAGACCAACACTGTCGGCAAGAATACAGCCGTTATGTTTCAGGATCTTGTTGATGGCGCCCTTCACCCCATCCCGCTGAAACTCAAACAGGGCCTTCCATACATCCGTGTCCACAACCTTGATGTTCTGGTCAAGCAGGCCGCCCTTGGCCTGATCGGCCAGGAAATCTTCAAAGATGTGGAACAAGGTCTTATAATAGATGAATTCCGGCGCGTGATTCTGGTAAAGCTGGCTCAAATAGAGGAGCACGTCAGCCTTCACATCCCCGACCAACGCCTCGTCGTTCCAGATTTCGTCGAACCAGGCCTTGAGGTCGCGGCGATCGCGGTTACTGTCCACCTCCAGGTTCAGTTCGATGTTGTTGCCCGTCGCACCCAAACCCAACCCACGAACGGTGAAGTTGGAACTGCCGACCAGGGCGTCCTCAACCCCATTGCGGCTAGTATGATACATCTTGCCGTGCAGGAGATTCGACTGGCGAACAGACCGGATTGCAACCTTGGAACGAATCCAATCCGCGCACTCGCGGGCCACGCGCTTTTGTTCCAGTGTATTGGCCAGGTGCAACCCGGCAGGGTCAATAATGAAAGCTTTTTTCTCTGTACGATCGGGATCGAGGGCGTTGATGAAACGGGGTTCGCCGAACAGGAAGTCCAAATGGTTGATCTTCGTCAGGTGCTCCTTCAAGGCATCGAAGGCATAAATGGTGAAATAGGCCGAAACCACGGACATGTGAGAATCCGGTGCGATCTTCGCGCGAAGGAAATCGCCCGCGCTACCGCGGTGGTAGTTATCGCGGATACCGGAGACGGGAGGGCCGGGAACGGCCATCACTTTCTCTTCTTTAACACTGTTCGGATGTTTTGTCACAAGACATTAAACGTCTTCGTTTTCTTAACCATTCTTGCCGTGGCATTATGCCATCACAACCCCGATTCGCAAGAGGAGAAAACCTCTGTTTCTGGCGACTCAATGGGTGGCGCCTCCTGACGTCAATGAACGTCTATCCCCGCCCGCATCATTAGACTGTGGTCCAACGTGGGCAGGATGACCGCCAGGTACTCTTCCACCGCCCTCGGACTTCCCGGCAATGTGTAAACCAGTGCTGACCCCATCACGCCCGCCACCGCACGACTCAACAGGGCCGCCGGCATCTCCGGCCCGTACTTCATCCGCACAAACTCCATGATCCCCGGAATCTCCTTGTCCAACATCGGACGAACCGTGTCGGGCGTAATATCCCGCGGCCCAATCCCGGTGCCCCCCGTCGTGAAAACCAGATCAACCTCGTCCGCCATGCACCCTCGCAGTTCCTGCCTCAATGCTTCAGCGTCATCGGGCAGAATCATTGCCGTTACCGCCACACGCCAATGACTACCGGCAAAATGCTTCTCCACTGCCGCCACAACGGCCGGCCCACTGCGATCCGCATACTCTCCCCGACTGGCGCGGTCACTGAGCGTGATAATCCGGACCCGCAGGTAACCCGGTTCGTGCACAATGCCATCACCCGGCCGGAGTTCCCCACCCTGCACCACCCGCGCGAACACCCCCTGCTTCGGCATGATGCACGAACCCACCTCCTTGAATATCGCACACCCCTCACCGTGGCATTTTTTCCCGATCTGAGTCACCTCGAGGTTCACCGACCCTATCTTGAACCGGTCCCGCAGACAAACCCGCTCAAAATCAATACCGTCCGTGGTTATATTCTCGGCGAATTCCCCCGGTCCAAACACCCGGCCGGCCTTCTCACCTAATCGCACCACGCTCTCCCGGGCCAGCAGACTTACCTGCCGATGCCAGTTGCCACCATGCGCATCCCCTGCGATCCCCGTCTCAACCACCGTCGCCACCGGAACCGGATGCTTGGCAATTCCCTTGGCCTCCGAAACATTGACCGATACCACAGTCCCGATCTGTGCCAACCCCTGCCCGTCACTCACGGCACACCTCGCACGCCTGCATTCACCGGCTGCTTTGTCTTCTTCACCAGATGAATGTCGGAAACCACCATGCTCTTGTCCACCGCCTTGCACATATCGTACACCGTCAGCAAGGCCACCATCACCGCCGTCAACGCCTCCATTTCGACCCCCGTCTGCCCCGTACACTTGACTTCGCTTTTCACCAAAACCCCGTTGCGCCGCAGTACCGCCGTCACCGCCACCTTCGACAAAGATAACAGATGACACAGTGGAATCAGTTCCGATGTCCGTTTCGCCGCCTGAACGCCAGCCAGTTCGGCCGTCAACAGTACATTGCCCTTGGCCATCTTGTTGCCCTTGATCAACCGGACCGTTGCCGGTCGCAGCGCTATCCACCCACTGGCAGTCGCAACCCGATGCGAAATGCCCTTGGAGGAGACATCCACCATCCGCGGTCGTTGTTGATCATCTATATGGGTCAGTGTCTTCATTGGCGCTCTCCTGATCAAACCTACCCGCCCAAGGCATGAATGCCCATGTCGCTTCGCTTACCGGACTGGGGCTTGTTCTCGACAGCCAACCGGAGCGCTGCCTCGACCCCGACTTCACGAATCGAATAGGATGTATTGCTGAACAAACACGGAAATATCCGCCCGTCACTCGACAGGCGCAAACGACTGCAGGCGTCACACTGCCCGCCACTACCGCCAATCACCGGCCAGAACCGGCCGGATTTCAGGTCCATCGTGCGGATGTAGCGGACCTCCAACCCCTGCTCACGCCCGAAGGCCGCCACGGCGACCGCATCCGGTTCGTCCGGCGATTCGTTGATCACACAGTTCAACTTGATCACCTCAAAACCGGCCTGCCGCGCCGCCTTGATGCCGGCGAACACCAACTGAACATCGCCACCCCGCGTGATTTCCCTGAACCGGCCGGCATCCACCGCATCCAGACTGATGTTGAGTCGCCGGATGCCTGCCGCGCGCAAAGGCGCGGCATAATCCGCCAGCAGTAAACCGTTCGTGGTCATCGCCAGATCGGCAATTCCGGCAATCCCGGCCAGCATGCGCACCAGATCCAGAATGCCGCGCCGCACCAGCGGTTCACCCCCCGTCAACCGGACCTTGTCGACTCCCATCTCAACCGCCTTGGCGGTAACCGCGTAAATCTCCTCAAAGGAAAGAATCTGGCCCCGGTCCAGCAGCGTCACGCCTTCCGCCGGACGGCAATACCCGCACCTTAAGTTGCACAGGTCCGTGACGGATATCCGGAGATAATGGACACGCCGGTTAAATCGGTCGAACATGGACCGTGCTTCCTTTCTTTAACTCAACTGTATCCGCGGGAACCACCAGAAGCCCATCGGCACTCGCAATGGCGTGAAGATGAGCACTGCCGTGATACTCCATCAACTTCACTTTTCCCGTCGCCGTGAATACGACCGGAATCGTTGTCTGCCGGCCGGTTCGCTTGAGGGTAACATCGCTCTCCAGTTCGGCGGGGATCACCCGCGCCTTGTACTCGTGCCCCATGAGCGCGTAGAGGAACGGTTTGAGCATCAATTCAAACACCACAAAGGTCGCCACCGGATTCCCCGGCATGCCACAGCAAACCCCGCCACTACCCGTGCCAAAGACCAGTGGCTTGCCCGGCTGCATGGCGACCCCCTGGAACAACAGGCGATACCCCGCCTCCTCCAACACCCCCGGCACAAAATCATAGACCCCCGCCGAGACACCGCCCGACACCAGCAGCACATCGCTTTCCGCCCCAGCCCGCCGCGCCGCCGCCAGAAGCTCCTCACGCCGGTCGGCCACAATACCGTGGTACACGGCCACCGCACCCATGACATGGATCTGCGCCGACAACTGGTGACTGTTCGTATTGCGAATCCCCGCCGGCGGCGGTTGCTCCCACGGTTCCACCAACTCGTCGCCTGTGGCCAGCAACCCAACCTTGGCGCGTCGGTAGACGAGCACCCCCGGCTTGCCGATCGCGGCGCACAACACCCCCATCCGGGCCCCCGTCAGGATCGTTCCCCGACACAACACAACGTCGCCGATCTTCACATCCTCCCCCTTCGGCGATATGTTCGACGCGCGCCGCGCCCCGTCAACCCGGATGCGCCCCTCGCCACCCGGTTTGGACTCCTCCACCATCACAACCCGATCCGCCCCAACAGGAACAGGGGCCCCGGTCATGATCCTGGCGCACTGGCCCGGCCCGATGACTTTCCGTGGAACATACCCCGCCGGGATCTCCTCGATGATTTCCAGGTCCCGCTCCGCATCCTCACTACGGCAGGCAAACCCGTCCATCGCCGCGCGATCGAACGGCGGCATGTCTACATCGCACACCACATCCTGCGCCAGGACCCGTCCACACGCCTCCCGCAACGGCACCGTCTCCGTTCCCAAGGGACGCGCCACACTCATCATCATCTCAAACGCCCTGTCAAACGAGATCACGCTTCCACCTTCATTCCTATACCGGTATCCGACGACGCCAGTGCGACCTCACGATAGTCCTCCATCGTGTTCACGTTGCGATACCACCCCGACTCGTCCATCCCGATGGACTTCACCTTGACCAGACCGAAAAGATCCGCCATCCGCCGCCCTCCGCGACTCAACACCTGTTCGGCTACCCCGCCCACTGACTTCCGGTACACCGCCAATAGAGGTTCAAACCGCCCCCCGGATGAAACCGGCATCACAATATCACTCCCTGGCGCCGCGTCCATCATCCGCATCAGGAAGTGGGGATCCAACTCCGGAATATCGCAGGCCGTCACAAGGTTCAACTCGTGCTTCGATTCCGCCAGACATGAGCACAACCCCATCAGGGGCCCGATCCCCACCTGGCGATCCGGTACCACACGACACCGGAGAAACGCGAATTTGTCACTGTCAGTCGCCACAATCAGCACCTCATCAACCCATGGCGCCACTTGCTCCACAATGTGCTGGATCATCGGACGCCCCCGCACAGGGAGAAAATTCTTATCCTGCCCCATCCGCCTGCTTTGCCCTCCGGCGAGGACAATCCCGGCCGCCTCCTGCCGCATCCACCACCGCCCCGCCGAATAGGTGATGCGATCAGGCGCCATGCCCCATCCCCTACCGTCAAAGATCAACGTCCGGTCCGCCTGCCCCATGACACCTCGGCAGGACGCCTTTACCTCCGCTCCGCCATCCCGGAGAATCAGGAAAAGCCCCGGCGCCAGCACCTGACGCGCCGAATTGGACTCGATGACGGCCGGTTGCCCCGCCGGCAGTCGCCTCATCAGTTCCCCCACCCCCTCGGCAAGATGCGGTTGCCGCACCCGCAACCAGAAGACCCGGGTGGCGCCCGCCTTGAGAAGCCGCGTTGTATCCTTGTCCGGCGGCCCGTCTTTCTCCTCGGTAAGTTGGTAGTCGCCCTGGAGACTTCCGCAAACCCCGCACCCCGCCACGCCATGCGGACAGTCCCATTCCTCTTCATGGATCGTCGTGATCTTGACGGCCGTCACCGCGTGGACGGCCGCATGACGCCGGACCAGTTCACATGCCAGCAAGGTCTTGCCCACATTCCGGCCGCTGGATCCGATCATCAGGATATCCGGTCGGTCAAACATCTGCCGTTCCGTCCTCCCTGTCACCACTTCAAGATGGCGCGCCCATACACCACACCCCGAGACCGGATGCCAACGTGGCGTGCGGCATCATTCAAAAGCATCCCAACTGGCACTGACGGATCTTGATCTTCTCCTCGTCACAAAGTCGTCCAATCCGTTTCGGCGCCACTCCCGACTTCTCCGCCAGTTGCAGCAACCGGCGGCAGGATATCGTCGGCTTCCCGCCCCGTTTCACGGCCGCCTTGATCACCGCCTGTTTCACATCTCCAATTTTCATAACACCTCAAAATACTTCGGGATACCCGATGTCAACAAAAAGCGCCTCAAGCCTGTTCTTATGCCCCGCCTCCATATTCATCAGGTTCTCAAACAGGGACTTGACCTCCGGCGTCGTTGCCGCGTCACCCAGCGCCTTGTAGAGCGCCACCGCCTGCTCTTCCTTCTTCATTGCCAACGCAACGGCGTCCCGCAGGGGCATCTGCGGCGAAACCTTGGGTTGCGCCTCGGTTTCCGCAATGTGGTAGTCAGCCCCCGGAGTGAACTTGGCATGCACACCCGGCTCGACCTTCAACGTCATCAGCAGAGTCTTATGGCCCAACTCCTCCTTCGCGAGCGCGTTGAATACCTCTTGCACCGCCCGGTTGGTCGAACGCCGGGCCAGATCGGTGTAGAACTTGTTGGCGGCATCCTCTCGCCCAATGGCCATGTCAAAAACCTTGCCCAGATCCTGGTACGTCTTCATCGTCTGATCCTCCATGAACGTTCGGTTTACGGCCTGGCTTGTCTCTGCACCGTTTGAATATACGGCGCCCCATCGGTCACTTTCTCGATCTTGATCGCGCACGCCTTGTATTCAGGCGTCTCGGTAACGTCGTCATACGCGTCGTTCGTGAGAACGTTGGCATGCGCCTCGTGAAAATGGAAGGCACACCAGCACACCCCCGGCGGCGAACGATCGGTCACCCACGCCTTGAGCGTAATGCTCCCCCGCCGACTGGTCGCCCTGACCTTGTCGTTGGTCCTGATGTCCAGTCGCGCGGCATCGGCCGGACTGATTTCCATGAGTTCCTCGGAGAACATGTTCTCGAGACCGATGGAGTTGCGGGTCTGCGTGCCGGTATGATAGTGCCACAACCGCCGCCCCGTACTGAGCATGAACGGATATTCCTCGTCGGGCATCTCCGCCGGCAACCGGTGTTCTGTCCGGCAGAACAACCCCTTCCCGCGCGCAAACTTCCCGTTCAAATGCAGGATCGGCGTCCCCGGATGTTCCATTGTCGGACACGGCCACTGGAGTCCAATCGCGTCGAGCCGGCGGTACGTGATCCCCGCCATGCTGGTGGAGGTTCGACGCATATCCTCCCACACCCCTTCCGCCGAGGTGAACCGGAGATCCACCCCAAATCGTTTCCCCAATTCCTGCATGATCCACCAGGTGGGCCGCGCCTGTCCCGGCGGATTGACCGCCTTGCGCAGGCGCTGAACCCGGCGTTCCAGGTTGGCGTAGGTCCCGTCGTCCTCATTGAAACACACGTCAGGTAACACCACATCCGCCATGGCCGTCGTGAGATTCTCAAAGATGTCCACCACCACCAGGAAGTCCAGCGCCTTGAGTTCCTTCACCGTCTTGGCCATGTTCGGCTCGGTCTGGACCGTATTGTCACCCACGCATAACAGGATCTTCGTCTCGCCGGTCGTTGCCTTGTGCAACATGGTCGGAATCTTATACCCGGGTTTCAGCGAGAGCCCCTTCACCCCCCAGTCCTTGGCCATCTTCTCGGCCACACGGGGATCATCCACCGGCTGGTAGTTGTGATAGACGTTCGGCAGGTCGCCCATGTCGCACGCGCCCTGGACATTGTTCTGCCCCCGCAACGGGTTGACGCCGCCCCCGCGTTTCCCAAGATGCCCCAGTACCATCTGGAGATTGGCAATCGCCTTGACGTTGTCCGTTCCGCACGTGTGCTCCGTAATCCCTAGACAGTAGATGATATTGACGTTCTTGGCCGTTCCAAGCATCCGGGCGATGGTGCGCATCGTGTCGGCCGGAACCCCGCACAGTTTCGACGCTTTTTCCACCGTGTAGGGCTTGACCCACGCGCGGATATCATCGGGGTTCTCGGTCGAGGACTTCAGGAACTCCTCGTTCTGCCACCCGTTCTTGAAAATCTCATGGATGATGCCGTTGAGGAACGCCACATCCGTCCCCACATGCTGCTGCGCATAAAGGGTCGCCCAGCGCGCCAGGTCAATCTTCCGGGGATCCACCACGATCAGCGTCGCACCCTGCTTCGTCGCGCGCTTGACATAGTACGAAACGACCGGATGGGCCTCCGTCATGTTGGATCCGATCACAAAGAGGACATCCGCCTCAAGTATGTCGGCGATGGAGTTGGTGGCCGCGCCACTGCCAAACGCGGTGGCCAACCCGGCCACGGTGGGCGCATGGCAGGTGCGGGCGCAATGATCCACGTTGTTGGTCTTGATCACCGCCCGGGTGAATTTGGCCACCGCATAGTTGTTCTCGTTGGTGATTCGCCCCGACCCCAGCGCCGAAAACACGTCCGGCCCGTGCCGGTCCACAATGGCCTTGATCCGGTCCGCCGTATAATCCAGCGCCTCATCCCAACTCACCGGAACCAACTCGCCATCCTTCCGCACAAGCGGTTGCGTCAGGCGCTTGGGACTCGCATGGAACTCGAATCCATAGCGGCCTTTTACACAGAGCATGCCGTTATTCGGCGCCACATCGCGCCCGGTCACGCGAACCACCCGGTTAAGTCGCCGGTCCACATGCAACGTCATCTGGCATCCCACCCCGCAGTAGGGACAGGTGGTATTCACCTTGTCGAGTTGCCACCCCCGCCCCTTGCCCACCGTCTTCTTGTCAATCAGGGCCCCCGTCGGACACAACTGCACACACTCGCCACACTGGACGCAACTGGATTCGCCCATGGGCAGGTCGTCATCACAGATCACCTTGGTGTCATGCCCCCGGAACCCGAAATCCAACACCTCGTTGACCACTACGTCGCTGCATCCGGCAATACAACGACCGCAACGGATGCACTTGGCGTGATCCCGGTAAATGAACTCCCCCGTATCGTCGTTCTCTATCGGGGGCTCCACGGTGAACGACGGCCGCTCCAACCCCAGTTCGTAGGCCGCATTCTGGAGTTCGCAATCGCTGTTCCGTTCACAGGCGAGGCAATCGTGCCTGCCCGAAGCCAACAGCAGGTCAACCACCAGACGCCGCGCCGAATGGATGGTGTCGGAATCGGTCCGCACGACCATGCCATCCTTGACCTCGATCGTGCACGATGTCTGCAGTCCCCGCATGCCTTCCACCTCCACCAGACAAAGGCGGCACTTCCCCGTGGCCCCCGTGTGGTGGTGATAGCAAAGGGTCGGAATATGGATTCCATGCTCGCGGGCCGCCTGTAAAAGGGTCTGCCCCGCCCGCACCTCAAGGCTTTTCCCGTTCATTGTGATCTTCATTTGACCCCCACCGCCGGTGGTTTCGCCTTCCCGTTCCGACGAACCATTCCGAACTTGCACGCTTCGTAACAGGCCCCGCACAGGATGCAGGCCTTCTGATTGATGACATGGACACTCTTGCTCTTGCCGGCAATGGCCGACACCGGACAACGCCGCGCACACACCGTGCACCCCACGCACCCGTCGGCATCAATCTCATACTTCACCAATTTGGAACACTTGCCGGCGGGACATTTCTTTTCCAGGATATGCGCCTTGTATTCATCCGGAAAATGACGGAGCGTCGAAAGCACCGGAT
>CAZHRU010000022.1:0-33536 GCA_964535015.1 uncultured Verrucomicrobiota bacterium
CCAGCCCCTCTCCACAACCTGTAGGGGTTACCCACTTAAAACCCTGAAGCCCCATGTGTGTTTTGCGGAACGGCCAGCACAGACGATCCGTTCAAGAGATAAGCGCATGGATAACAACGAAACAACAACTTCCCGTTCCACCTTCCTCCAATGGATGTCCGCCCCCTGGAGATCCGACTGGCCATTCAAATCAGCCATCCTGCTGATTCTCCTGGTCTCCATAACGTTCCGGATCTTCCTCATTTCCCAAAGCACCTGGGAACGGACCTCCGACTCCAAGGACTACCATGAATTCGCCGAAAGCCTCATGCGCGGCGAGGGTTACAAACAAGTCTACAACGGCGAAACGGCCGCTTACCGCGGCCTCACCTTCTACGCCTACCGCATGCCCGGCTACCCCATCGTCCTCGCCACCACCTATTCCATCTTCGGTTATCACCCCCAAGCGGCCATGGTCGTAAACCTCTTCGCCGAAATCCTCAGTCACCTCTGCCTGCTTGCCCTCGCTTTCCACTGCTTCGGCCGCGCCACCGCCCTCTGGAGCCAGGGACTCTGGAGTCTCCACGCCTTCTGGACCACCAGCCTCATGACGGAATCCCTCTTCACCGCGGGCTTCCTTACGCTCGCCGCCCTCCTGGTTCACCGATCCCCTTTCCGGTCCAGCGCCATGGCGTTCGTCTACGGCACCATCGCCTGCGCCATCACCTTCCTGCGACCCATCGGCATCGTCGTCTACCTCAGCCTCGGCATCCTGATGCTGGCAACCCGCCTTCCCTTCCCTCGCAAGGTCGTCCTGATGCTTGTCGCCGTCCTGCCCACCGCCTTCTGCCTCTCCCTCTGGGCTTACCGGAATTACC
This sequence comes from uncultured Verrucomicrobiota bacterium, assembly GCA_964535015.1. GTDB lineage: Bacteria > Verrucomicrobiota > Kiritimatiellia > CAIKKV01 > CAITUY01 > CAZDUS01. The sequence goes on from CAZHRU010000022.1 coordinate 858, forward strand.
GCATTCTCGGACAGCCGGTATTCATGACCACCCAGTCAGGCCGCGTAAACGCCAAGGAGTTCGGCATTGGATTCGAAAAGGTTTACAGTAAACTGGTTGCAGAGGGTTGCAATGAGGCGCAAATCAACAGTCACCTGAACGAGGCGATCAGACAGAAAATGCGCCGGGCCCCCACCCTCTATCCACGAGTCTACCTCCGCCGCCTCCAATCCCTCCTTCGCCTTTCACCGGTTCAGGACGCGCGCCTGCTCCATTTCAACGCCCTGTTCACCGGTCCCAAGAACTCACCCTGGGTGTTACCGTTGATGTCAGCGCTTTATTACCAATACTATGCCGTCTACCTGCTCGCGATCTTCGGAGTACTGGCCATGTGGCGCCACAAGGCCCGCTATCAGGAAATCGTCGCCATCCTCGCCTGCTTCATCTTCTTCCATCCCGCCGTCTCCAAGACCTACATCCGCTATGCCGCCCCCATGTTCCCGCTCCTGCTCCTCTGCGCCGCCTACACCCTCGCCAGCCTCACCCGCAACACTCGCAAAGGGGTAACGTAAAACATCCTGACGAATTTGCTCCCGATCTTGACCTTCCAGCCGGATTTCCGCATCCTTCCTGGCCATGAAAGTCATCACCATGAAGGGCCAAGAACAGTACGAACTGGGCCGTGACGGATCCTACACGGTACGGGACTACCTGAACGCAAAACCCTTCTCCAGTTTCCTGTCCGGCCTTGCCGGAATCTGGGGCAAACCGATGTGGGCCCATTACGTCAATCGCGGGCAGGCGATCGCGTGTTTCGGGATCCAGGACAAAAACATGGCCTTCCTGGAGTTCCAATCCGCGCGTCTGCACCAAACCCGCAACGCCCTCGAGGGATTCCGCACGTTTCTCCGGCTCTCGCGCAAAAACAGCCCGACCATCGTGTACGAACCGTTCCGACAACACGCACCGGACGCCGGGATCGAACAAGTCCTCACCGTGTTCCCTCACGCGCTAGCACTCCAGGAAACAAACCGCTCCCTCGGCATCGAAGTGTCCGTGGACTACTGCACGCTCGCATCGGCCTGCATTCCGGGCCTCCTGCGCAGGGTCCGGATCCGCAACCTGGGCGGAGACCCGCTTGAGGTCGAGATGCTGGACGGACTGCCGCGCATCATGACGTACGGGTTGGTGCATTCGCAGGCCAAGAACCTCCCGTTCGTCAGCGAAGGGTATCTCGAAGTGGTCGGCGATCCCGGTTGCCTGCCTCTGATCCGCCTCAGTACACGCAACTCGGATTCCTGGAAAATGGAACGGATGCGCGGCGGGCACTGTTTCGCCGGCGTCGCACGCGGTGGCGGCCCGATTCTCCCGAGCGTGGTGGATCCGGACCGGGTGTTCGGCGAGTACCGCGAATCGGTCCGGGCATGGGTGTTCGAAGCGGAACACCCGTACGATCCGGCCGCGAAACAAAGAACCCACTGCCAGTCGTGTTGCGGCTTCATCTACCAGGCACTCACACTCGCACCGGACACGTCAGCGGGAATCGACAGTTGCTGGACGACGTTCCACAGGAACTCCGAGACCGAGTTGCTGCGGTCCCGTATATCCCAACCGGGATGGTTCGACTCTTGTTTCGCGGAAGCGGATCGCGTGACAAGGCCGGTCATGGACCGCGCCTTCCTCGCCTCCGGATCGGCCGAAATGAACTCCTACATGACGCAAACGTACCTGGACAACACCTTGCGCGGCGGACTGCCGTTGAGTCTGCCCGTGGCAGGTCGCGACCCGGTGGTGTTCCATGTCTTCAACCGGAAACACGGCGACCTGGAACGCGACTACAACTTCTTCAGTCTGGCGCCCACCTATTTCAGCCAGGGCAACGGCAACTTCCGGGATGTGAACCAGAACCGCCGTTGCGACGTGTGGTTCAATCCGGATGTCCGCGAAAGCAACATCCGTTACTTCGCGAATCTGATCCAACCGGATGGGTATAACCCGCTGGTGTGCAAAGGCGCGGTGTTCGTTGTTCGCGACGCCGAGAAGGCGCGGCGCGAACTCGCCACGGTATTGCCGCCGGCATCAGCAGCCAAACTCCTGGATCGCGTGACAGGCGGTTTCGCTCCGGGCACGTTGTTCGATCTCCTCGAGGAGGAGCAGGCCGCGATTCCGGATCGCCAGACGTTCCTCGGTACGTTCCTCGCCGCATGCGAGAAGGTCGAAGACGCGGAATTCGGCGAAGGCTACTGGATCGACCACTGGTTCTACCTTCTTGACCAGATCGAGAACTACCTCGCAATCTACCCCGAAAAAAAAGGCGGAGTTGCTGTGCGGTCGCCGGGATTACACCTGGTTTGACAGCGCCATGCGCGTGCTGGACCGGAACGAGAAGCATGTCTTGTGCAACGACAGCGTCGTGCGCCAAGTGGATGCCGTGGCCCGCGACGACCGGAAGGCGGCACGGATCGCGGCACGCGCAACACTTCCAAACCTGATGCGCGACGCGGCCGGTAACGTGTACACCAGCACCCTGTTGCAGAAACTGGCGGCGGTCGTCATCACGCGGCTGGCATCCTTCTCGCCGTCGGGCCTTGGTCTCGACATGGAAGCCGGTCGCCCCGGATGGCACGATTCGATCAACGGCCTCCCGGGTATCTTCGGTTCGTCCACCAGCGAGCAGTTCCAACTGCAGCGGTTGATCGAGTTCCTGTTGCAGAGCCTTGGGGAAGTCATTGAACGGAACGGACCGTTGCTGAATTTGCCTGAGGAACTCGACGGATTGAGGAATTCCGTGGCCGCGGCGTTGACCGCGTATGAACACGACGGGGATTCCGTCCGCGATTTCAATTACTGGGACCGCACCACCTCGGCAAAGGAACAGTATCGGGCACGGGTGCGCGATGGGTTCTCGGGCACAGAAGTGGATATCGCTTTGAGCGAACTGGAGAAGTTCCTTGTGAACGGTCTTGCCCACGTGCGCCGCGCCCTGGTCCGCGCCGTGGATGAACGGAGCGGTCTGCCGTTGACGTACTACCGGCACGATCCAGAGGCATGGGAACCCGTGCGCGGCGAAGACAACAAGGCCAAACGACACCCACTGGGGACACCCGTGCGTGTCACCGCATTCAAGGTGCGCCCGTTACCCCTGTTCCTCGAAGGCATACTCCACTCCATGCGAACGCAGGCGGAGAACCCGGAAGCAGGTCGCGAACTCCACCGCAAACTGCGGGCAAGTCCATTGTTTGACCGCGATCTCGGGATGTACATCGTGGGCGATAGCGTCAAGGACTGCGGGCCGGAGGTGGGCCGTATCTGGGCGTGGAGCCCCGGTTGGTTCGAAAACGAGAACGTATTCCTGCATGCCGAACACAAGTACATCCTGAACTGCCTGCGCGCGGGCCTGTGCGATCAGGCGTGGGCCGATTTCCGGAACTGTGCACTCCCCTTCCAGCCCATGGATCGACTGGGACGGAACCCGATGGAAAACGCCAGTTTCATCATGAGTTCCCGGCAACCAAACGAGGGATACGCCGGGCGGGCCTATCAACCCCGCAGTTCAGGAACAACCGCCGAGGTCCTCGAGTTCATGCTCCTGGCTCTATTCGGCACACAACCGTTCCGGACGGACGCCGCGGGTCGCGTGGTCTGCGAACTGGAACCACGATTGCCACCGTGGATGTTCACCACCGACTCCACCGTCCACCACCGTATCCGGGAAGATGGGACCCCCGAAGAAATCGAGTTGCCAGCCGGCAGTTGCGCCGCCTTGTTCCTCGGCCGATGCCTCGTCATCTACGAAAACCCCGCCCGTAAGGCAACGTTCGGCCTTAACCCAGTCCGCGTGACGGGATACAACCTTCTCTACTCCGATGACCGGGAATACATGGCAAAAGGTCCGGTACTGAACCCCGAGCACGCCGCGGCCTTACGTTCCGGAATGGTATCGCGCCTGCATGTACCTCTGAAATGACTTGAGTGGCACCATGCCGTAGCGGAATCCTTTCGGATTCCGACACCCCTAAAACCTGTCATAATCCGTTTGACTCCCCACCCGCCTCGGACCTAAAGTCTTTCCGTATCTCGAATTCTTCACGCAACCAACCTAAGGAGAAACAGATGAAGCGCATGATAGTCTTGTCAACCATCGCCGCATTGGCAATCTCATCCCTCGCCTACGGCGCCGACGAGGCCAAAGGCGGCCTGCGATATTCCATTACCGTCAGTAAATTCGAAAACAAAGCCGGCTGGAGCGGCCAGTGGGATATCGGCGACGCCTGGGGTACCGTCCTGACCGACGCGCTTCAGGCCTCTGGCAAGTTCATCGTCCTTGGCGAAAAGGATATGCGCGGCGAAGCCATGGCCGAACAGGATCTTGGCACCTCGGGCCGTGTCGCTGGCGGCAGCAAAACCCCGAAAATCGGCCAGATGACCCCCGCCCAACTGCTCGTCAAGGGCGCCATCACCCACGTCCAGTCCTCCACCTCAGGCGGCGGCGGCGGCCTCAACTTCAAAGGCATCTCCCTGGGCGGCTCCAAGGACTCGGCGGAAATCAACGTCACCATCTATGTCGTGGACTCCACAACCGGCCAGGTTAAGGCCTCCAAACCCGTCGTCGGCAAGGCCGGCCGCCGCGGTCTCTCCGTGGGATACTCCGGCTCCAAACTCGGCGGCCTGACCGGCGGTATGGACGGTTTCGCCAAGGACAACGTCGGCAAAGCCACCGCCGACGCCGTCGCCCAGGCCGTGGAATGGCTCACAGCGCAGTTGGACAAAATTCCCTGGGAAGGATCCGTGGTCTCATCCAAGGATGGCAAGATCATCATCAACCGCGGCACACGCGAAGGTGTCGCCGAAGGCCAAACCTTCGTAGTGGGCAAGGTAGAGGTCACCACCGATCCCGATACCGGCGAAGAACTCGACCGCTCCGTGTCGAAGGCCGGTACCATCGTCGCCAAAACCGTCAAGGAGAAGATCTCCATCTGCGAGGCAACCGACGGTGCCAAGGCCATCGAAAAAGGCATGGCTGTCCAACCCGCCAAGTAACCCGACCGCTGTCGACTTCGGCCCATTTAGCGCAATCTGTTCGGGATATTCCATCAGCCCCTTACGGCCGGAAGAATATTGAAAACAGAAGTCGCAAAGGACGTAAAGACATGTTGGTCTTTCGCCGGAGGCGCGATAAAGAAGACCTCATCTTCGCGGGCTTTGCGACTTTTGTTCAAACTCTTCGTTTTCGTTCCGCCTGCGCCGGGTTTAGGACTTCAGGCGGCAGACTCTACTCTTCCTTTTGCTTCGCTGCTTCCTTGGCGGCCGCCTCCTGCATGGCCTTCATGAATACCGCCGCAGCCTTGCCTGCCTCCTCCGGCGTCATGTCCTTGCCCGGCTTGACCCCCAACTCCCGTTGCCACGCTTCGGAATGATTGCGCATCTTGCGCGCCGCCACCTCGGAACAACCGCCCATCAACACCAACACGGCGGCGATAACCCCGAATACCTTCCACGCCGTTCCCGCCGCAATCTTGTGGACTTCCACGCTGGCCATCACCAACAGGTACAGCATCCACCCCAACCCAACCAACATCCCCACAAAGGGAATGGCATTGACCAACGCCGTGATCGGCGTGATCGCAGACGCATACGCTCCGCACCGGTAGGCGGTCTCATAAGACTCCCCTGACCCCATGAGTTTCCAGATGACGAACAGGATCGCCGCTCCGACAAACCCGAAAATGATCACCATGATCGGCGTAAGAACAACGGCGGCAATGGCCATTCCGGTGGACACGATCCCGCCAAAATGGAACAACCCCAGCAACGCCCGCACCAAACCGGCAACCACGCCCATCACCACGGCAAACACCAGCGGATCGCCAAACCCGCCGCTCTTGGGCATATCCCTGAAAAACCCGGCCGGATCCTTAATGATCCGTAACGCCGAGTCCAGAATCGCCTGCTTCACCGCCTTCGCCTTCTCCGCTGTTTCCATGTTGTTATCCATATAGACCTCCTGCCGCCCATATCGGGCGAAACGCCACACACTAGGCAAATCCCATTCCCCCATGCAATGACAATCCTCACCTCACTGCCTTCTCAAATACCTCTGCCGATTCGCCTCGGGGAACCGCTCAATCGCATACCGTAACATCGTGCGCGGCATGACGCCACACCGCGGCCTGAGAAACCCTTCCAACACCGCCACCTCGCGCTTCCCAACCTCCCGCAACATCCACCCCACCGCCTTGTGAATCAGATCCTCCTCGTCCCGCATCAGGAGATCGGCGATCGCCAGCGCATCCTCACATTCACCGGCACGGATGAACGTGAATGTTGCCAGCATGGCCATTCGCCGCTCCCATAATGATTTCGACCGGACCAGCCGATACAATGGACGCCTCGACCGCTCTTTGAGATACCCGCCCAGAATGTTGGGCGCCGACAAATCGACCAGATCCCAATTGTTGATCCGGCCCGTGTTCTCGAGGTATAAGCGATAGATCCGCCGCCGATCCGCCGCCGCCCCCTTCTCGAACTGCCGCACCAGGATCAGGAGCGCCAACAGCCGCTCTTCATGAATCGCCGAGGCCAGCATCCCGCGCACCACCGACTCCTCCACTCCCCAAACCTCCTGCACCAACCGGCGGAGTTTCGGCATCTTGATCCCGGCAAAGACATCCCCCTCGCCATACTCGCCCGGCCCCGTCTTGAAAAACCATTGCAGGGTCTTCGCATCCCCGGGATCCGCCAACTCCCGCAACCTTGCCCGAATTTCCCGTATCGTTATCGTCTTCATGGAAACTACGCATTACGCGAAAGTCATCAAAAGGGAAAGATGAAATGACCATCAACCATTAACCATTCCCCATCCGCCCCTTCATCTTGTACACTCCCCCCGCCATGAATAACCCGCTCTTCAGACCTCCCGCGGAAGCCGACAGCCTCATCCTGCAAATCGATGAGGGGTGCCCCTACAACCGTTGCACCTTCTGCGGCATGTACCGCCGCCTGAACTACCGCCAACGCCCCCTCCCCGAAGTCGCCTCCCTCATCGCCCGCGAATCACGCCTCGCACCCAATACCCGCCGCCTCTTCCTGGCCGATGGCGACGTCATGCGCCGCTCCTTCGCCGACCTCCACGCCATTCTCACCACACTCGCCTCCCATTTCCCCGCCCTTACCCGAATCAACACCTACGCCACCGGCAACGCCATCCTGTCCAAAACCCCGGAACAACTCCTGGCCCTTCACTCCCTCAAACTCCAAATCCTCTATCTGGGCCTCGAAAGCGGCGATGACGAAACCCTGCGGCGCGTGAAGAAGGCCGAGACCGCCGCCGTGATGATTGAAGCCGGATGCCGTGCCCAGACCGCCGGGTTGCGCCTGTCCGTAATGATCCTGCTCGGACTCGGAGGCGCCGCCCGCACCCGTGAACACGCCCTCGCCACCGCCGACGCCCTGAACCGCCTCCAGCCACGCCTGCTCTCCGCCCTGCGGGTCATCCCCGTGCCCGGCACGGAATTCCACGCCGAAACCACCTCCGGCCGTTTTAAACAACTGACCGAATGGGAGGTCGTCCGGGAACTGCACCTGATCGTGGAACACCTGGACCTGACCAACACCGTCTTCCGCGCCAATCACTCGTCGAACGTGATCCCGCTGGAAGCCCGTCTGCCCCGCGACAAAACCATGTTGCTGGAACACCTGGACTCCCTGCTGGCCTCCAACCGTCTCGACACCCATTCCCCCGGACCCCTGCCTCTGTGGCTGTAACCCATCCCATGAATACCTGCTTGATCCAAGTTGTCTCAGTCCCGCTGGCCGTGTGGCTTGCCTCCTACGTCTATCTCGCCCTGTACTACAGGCGCTTTAACCTCTTGAAGGTCACTATTCACGAAAGCGGCCGTTACAACCTCCTGCAAACCGTTTTCTATTTTAATCACTTCCTACGGGAATTATTCATCGACACGCTCTTCGTTGTTTGCATCTACGGATCCTACCGATCCCTTACACCTGGGATTCTCAGCCGATGGCACGAGTTATCCGCGGCACACACCACACCAATCGCCACCGCTTTGATCGCCTTCCTGGGCGTTGTCTTTATAGGAAGCATCGTCAAGGTGGGCGTCCGAACTACAGGGCTGGATCTGTTCCAATACAGGGAGTTGGATACGGTGGTCGCCTACGGCTCGCACTGGAACATGCATTTCCTCAGCACAGCGTTCATCCTGCTGATGCTGGCGGCTCCGGCAACCCTCACACGACATCCCGCCCCGAAACCCTTGGTCCTGACTCTGGCCGCCTTCCTCCTGCTGTCCTTGGTCTTCCGCGTCGGCAAGAAATCAGTCTCAGACAAGCGCTGGCTCATGCATGGCGGAAGGGAGATCCTCACCTTCTTCTTTCTCGGTTTCCTCCCCGCCTACATCCCCTTGCTGTCGGCAACCCACTCTCTCTCCCCAATGGCCATGTCCGCCTCAACCCTCACCGTCGCCGTTTCCCTCGCCGCACTCACCGCCTATATCGCGAAAGTGCTATTGACCACCGATGTCCAAGGACTGGCGCAAGGGAACTTCGGACTGCCATACCTGATTGCCTCCCACTTCTTCGAGCACACCCTGGACTTTGTCTACATGCTCCAACTGATCCTCTGGCTGATCAGTCTAGGGGTATGAGACCCCCGCCGTGCTAGAGCGTGGCGCCGTTGGTGGCAATCACATCGCGATACCAGTAGGCGCTGTCCTTGGGAATCCGTTTCTGCGTCGGATAATCCACAAACACCAGGCCAAACCGCTCCTTGTACCCTTCGGCCCACTCGAAGTTGTCCATGATGGACCACTGGAAGTAACCCCGCACATCCACCCCGTCGGCACAGACACGCCCAAGTTCACGCAGATACCGGTGCAGGAAATCAATCCGTTGCGGGTCGTGTACCTTGCCATCAAGACTGATGACGTCGGCATTCGACATCCCGTTCTCCGTGATGACAAGCGGCTTGCCATACCGCTCGTAGAGGAACTTCGGCCCCCAGTACAAGGCCTCCGGCACAACGTACCAACGGAATGCCGTCAGCGGGTACCCCGCCGGGAAAGGCACTTGTTCCGGTTTACCCGCCTTCCCCGCCCGGTATTGAATGGCGGAGTAGATGTTGACGCCCATGAAATCCAAGGGTTGCCTGATGGTCTTCATGTCGCCGGCTTTCACCACCGGCGCATCCGCGCCAAAGGCGTCCAGCCCGTCGGCGGGATACCGCCCAAGAAAGACCGGATCGTTCCACCACGAATGTTGCCACAGCGACTTGCTGCTCATCCCAAACGTCGCATCCCGTGCCGCGGCAATGTCCGCGGCCTTGCCCGAGGCCGGAACGCCAATGTTGCCGGTCGGCGCATACCCAACCTGCGCCTTGCTCTTGGCGTTGGCGCGAATCACCTGCACCCCCTTGCCGTGGGCCAGCAACGCGTGATGCGCCGCCTGTAACACTTCCGCCATCGCCAGTTTGTCGCCCGGCGCATGACGTCCCGTCTGCAGGCCAAGATCAACAAAACAGACCGGCTCATTCAACGTCATCCAGTGGCGCACCCGGTCGGACAGTTTCTCGACCACGATCTTCGTGTAATCAGCAAACCAGTCGGCCGAATCGCGGTTCATCCACCCGCCCCGGTGGTACAACGCCAACGGATGATCCCAGTGGAATAACGTCACCCAGGGTTGAATGCCGGCGGCCAGCAGTTCGTCCACCAACTTGTCGTAGAACGCCAGCCCCTTCGCATTCACTTTCCCTGTGCCCTCCGGCAGGATCCGGGACCAGGCAATGGAGAGCCGGTAGGCCTGAATCCGGAGCGACTTCATCAAGGCCACGTCTTCACGGTAACGGTGGTAGTGGTCACAGGCCTCATCACCCGTCTGGCCGCACCAAATGGCCCCCGGCCTGCGGCACATCATGTCCCACGTCGTCGGTCCGCGTCCGTCACTCGTGGTGGCACCCTCAACCTGATACGCCGCCGCCGCCGTACCCCATGCGAAGTTCTTTGGAAATTTCATGGGCGGAACGTTGGAAAAAACACCCGCAAATGTCGAGCGAAATCACCACCCTGACGACCTGCAGTTGAATTCACTCGCGGTGGACGTCGGCGTCCACCAATCGAACCTCAAGAGAACTGAATCGTTCCGGTGATGAAGACCTATGGCTTCCACAGGGCGAACCCTCCGGCTGAGCCATTGGTTTCCCGACAGCACACTAGCGCCGGAACCCGCCGGCTCGCCGATTCCCGGCGTGACCGCCACCCCCTTGCCCGCCACCACCCTTTTGATGATGCCGTGGCGGCGGCCGCGCCGCCGCCCCCGTCGCCTGCCGCGCCTCTTCGGAATGATGCGGATGCCCCATGTTCACCGGGACCGACTTGCGGATCAATTTCTCAATCGCCCGCAGGAAATCACGCTCCTGCGCCGAACAGAACGACACCGCGTCGCCCGAGGCCCCCGCCCGCGCCGTCCGCCCAATCCGGTGCACATAAGTCTCCGGCTCATGCGGTAAATCGTAGTTGATCACATGCGTGATATCGTCCACGTCAATCCCCCGCGCCGCAATATCCGTGGCCACCAACACCCGGATCCGCCCCGCCTTGAATCCCGCCATCGCCTGCGCCCGCGCACTCTGACGCTTGTTGCCGTGAATCGCCACCGCCTGAACCCCGGCGGAGGTCAGTTTCCGCGTCACCTTGTCGGCGGCATGCTTCATCTGCACAAACACCACCACACGGGAAACGGCCGGGTCCTTCAATAAATGCACCAGCAGGTCGTCCTTCTTGGCCTTGTCCACAAACAGGATCTTCTGCTCGATCCGCTCCACAGTCGGCCGCTCGGGCTCAATCGTCACGTGTACCGGATGATTCACCAGCGTCCTGGCCAGTTGGGTCACCTCATCAGGCAGGGTGGCGGAAAAGAACAGCGACTGCCGTTTCTTGGGCAGCGTGGCAACAATTTTGCGAATGTCCGGAATGAACCCCATATCCAGCATCCGGTCGGCCTCGTCCAGAATGAACACTTCCAGCAAATCCAAGTGGGCATGCCCCTGCCCCATCAGATCCAACAGACGCCCCGGAGTGGCCACCACAATGTCCACCCCCCGGTTCAGTGCCGCCACCTGCGGATACTGCCCGGCACCGCCGAAAATGACCGTGTACTTCACCGGCACATGGCGCCCATAGGCGCGAACACTCTCGCCAATCTGGGCCGCCAATTCCCGCGTCGGGGCCAGAATCAGGGCCCGCGGACGCCCGCGCACCGGCGGACGCGGCCGCGACGTAATGTGCTGCAGCAACGGCAACACAAACGCCGCCGTCTTCCCGGTCCCCGTCTGGGCACACCCTAACAGGTCCCGCCCTTCCAAAAGATGGGGAATCGCCTGCTCCTGAATGGGCGTGGGCGTCGTGTACCCCTCCTCCGCCACGGCCTTCCGCAACGGCGCAATCAGTATGGAGAAAACACCCTCCGTCAGGGTCTTGACTGGCGGCAACGGCGGGGGCGTCGTCAGGCCAACCGGAGTCGGAGGAACGCGCTTGCTCGCCACAGCATGACCAGAGGTCGCTCCGTGAGAGTGATGACCGGACATAACGCCTTTCGGCGCGTCCAGGTGCCCATGCTCAGACGCATGGGGCGAGGGGGATCGGTTCGGGTTCATGTGGCTTCCTTGTATCCGGACATGTTCTATTCTCTGCCCGCCGGATGCATGGAGGAGAAAGGACCGCGACTTTCGCAGTCGATTTCATCTAATGAACTGCCATTAAACACCCCCCACTGCGGCGAGTCAAGCCAAACCGCCCGAATCAGCGGTTCGCATTGACTTTGGACCCCCGTGACCTTGTGTCGCGGGTGGCGGTTCGTTGTTGACTTTGGACCCCCATGACCTTGTGTCACGGGTGGCGGTTCGTTGTTGACTTTGGACCCCCCGTGACCTTGTGTCGCGGGTGGCGGTTCGTTGTTGACTTTGGACCCCCCGTGACCTTGTGTCGCGGGTGGCGGTTCGTTGTTGACTTTGGACCCCCGTGACCTTGTGTCGCGGGTGAACGAGGTTGGTGGAGAAAGCGCGCTTTCCCACCAACCTTTCGCCCCCTGCCGCGCACGGCGGCAGGAGGCGAAAGACAAAATCCGAACCGCCCCGCCAATCATTTTATTGGGCCACAATCACCTCATTCTGCTATGCTCACCGCCAAAAGCAGCCAAAACAGGCAAACCCCAACTATGTGGAAGCAACTTCTCGGCCAGGAAGACGGACGCGGCGAACTTAGCCAGGCACTGACACTCGGCACAACCTTCGCCGTCGGCATGGCTGTCTTCTCGTTCATCGGCTTCAAAATCGACCAGAAACGGGGAGGCGGAATCCTGTTCACCCTCATCGGCATGATCTTCGGCCTGGCCTTCGGGGCCTACGAAACCTGGCGGGTAATCACCTTCATAAACCGCCGCGCCGAACACCAGTCCCGCCAATCCCCACCGCCCCCCCATTCGGACCACTCACCCGACCCGGAACCGTAACCATGGCCCCCTCCCCGGAATTATCGTCGCGCCGTCACCGGCCATTGCGCCTCGTCCTCTCTTTCCTGCTGTCCTCCTCCCTCTCCCTCGCCGTCGCCAGCGCCGCCACCCTGCTGCTCCCCACCCCTGTCCATTGGCCGGCCTGGACCGCCGGATGGCTCACCGCCCTGCTCAACGGCGCCATCGGCGCCTTCCTGCACCACCACGCCATCGGCAAGGATATCGACCGCTTTCTCTACTGGGGATTTGCCGGAAATAGCTTGCGCATGGTTGCCCTTTTCTGTAGCGTCTGCGCGTTTTGTTATGCATCGGAAGGGTCCGTTCGGCGGTCATTCTTGGCCGCTTTCTTTGGGGGCTTGTTGGTTCTCACCGGGGCCGAGATTGTGGCCTTGCTCAGAACCATTCCCGATAAGGATACAGGTTGATCCAAAACGAGTCAGCGAACAGAATTAACGAATTAACATGACGAACGCGACGGATATGGCGAGTGCGATAGTCGATAAAAGCGCGTCGGTGCAGGCTTTTATCACGCACCATGTTGCGGATTCCCATGTGTGGACCCTGCTTCCGGCCGGATATGAACAACTGCCGGGGTTCCTGACGCTCCACGGTGTCATGGTCATCGGCTCGGGAATCCTGCTCGTTCTCCTGCTGGCGCTGGCCTGCCGCCGCCCCACCCCGGTGCCCCACGGCTGGTTCAACGCGATCGAGTTTTTCGTCAAGTATATCCGCGACGACATGGCCGTCCCCTTCCTCGGCGAGAAGGATGGCCGCAAAATGACCCCGTTGCTGTGCAGTTTCTTCTTTTACATCCTGACCATGAACCTGGTCGGCCTGGTGCCCTGCTTCGCCGCGGCCACCGCCAACATCAACGTCACGGCGGGCCTCGCCACCGTCACCCTGTTCTTCATGATCTTCGGCGCCGTCGCCAAGAATGGCCCCCTGGAGTTCTTCAAGGGGTTTATTCCGCCCGGGGTCCCCTGGTACATCCTGGTCGTCCTCGTCCCCATCGAATTCGTGGGCTTGTTCATTCGCGCCACGGCACTGGCCATCCGTCTTTTTGCCAATGAACTGGCCGGCCATCTGGTGGTGTTCTCCCTCCTCGGCCTGATCGTCATGTACGGGACCTGGGCCCTTCCCGCAGGCCTGATGGCCGTCGCCATCTTTGTTCAGGAAATCTTTGTGGCCTTCCTGCAGGCCTATATTTTCACATTGTTGTCAGCCGTGTTTATCGGGCAGCGTTACCATCCGGCACATTAATTGTAGCACCGCTCTGTGAGCGGACTTGTTGATCGCGTCCCGGGCGAGCGCTTGCGGCACGACGGAATGTTGTGATAGGTTGGGTCGGTTCTTGAGCGAATTGGGTGCATTGCACCGGAAAGGAAAGAGGATTATGGGTGGTTCTATTTCAGCCATTGGCGCCGGCTTGGTCGCCATCGGAGCAGGTCTCGGCGTGGGTCTCGTGTCCAAGGGCGCCGTCGAAAGCATGGCCCGGCAACCGGAGATCATTCCGAAAATTCAGGTCACCATGTTGATCGCCGCCGCACTGATTGAGGGCGTTGCCCTGTTCTGCGCCGTGATCTGCTTCCTAAGCAAGTAAGGGCATGGAAGAGGCAATCCAAACTCAAGCGGTGGTGGAAGTCACCCCGGCCGCTCACGAGGCATCGCCCGGAATCATCAATGTTTCCAAGCCGATGCTGGCGTTGACGTGGGTGTCGTTCGTGATTGTCGCCGTCCTGCTGTACAAGGTCGCCTGGAAACCCATTCTCGCGGCCCTGGATATGCGGGAACGCGGCATCCGCAAGGCACTCGAGGACGCCGAACGCGCCAGCCAGGAGGCGGCCGCCAGCGAGGAACGCAACCGCAAACTGATCCAGGACGCCGACAGCGAGGCCCAGCGCATCATGGCCGAGGCCCGCGCCACCGCCGAGGCCAGCGTCCGGCAACTTCGCGAGGAGTCCGAACGGCGCTCCAGGGAATTGGCCGAGGAAACCCGGCGCGATATCGCCGCCGCCACCGAACACGCCCGCCAGGCCTTGCGCCTCGAGACCTCGGAACTGGTCATTCAACTGACCTCCAAGATCCTCGCCGAAAACATCACCCCTGAGAAGAACAGGGAACTCATCCAGGCCGCGTTGCGGGAAACCTCGAAATCATGAGTCTCCACAGCAAAGCCGCCGACCGCTACGCCCAGGCCTTCCTGACACTGACACTGGAATCCGGTGCCGAAGGCTGGGCGGCTGACGACTTGGCCCTCATCGAACGCGCCCTGGCCCAGTCACCCGAACTCCAGGCGTTCACGCGCGATACGCTCCTCCCCAAAGAGGCGCGTTGCCGGGCTCTGGAGACCCTCTTCCTGGAACGAGTCCACCCCCTGACCTGGAAATTCCTGCAACTCCTGGAAAGCAAACGCCGGCTCGGCCTGCTGGAGGCCATCTGTTCCGCCTTCGGACGCCTGAACGATACCCGGCGCGGAATCGCCAGGGGCGAACTCGCATCGGCCACCTCAGTCCCCACCCCCGCCGTAGACGCCATGGCCGCCAATTTTGGAGTGTTACTGGGTAAAACGGTGTTGTTGCACACCCGGGAATCTCCGTCCTTGTTGGGCGGTTGCCGCGTGCAGGTGGGCGACATCGTCTATGATTTCAGCTTGGCGGCACGGTTGCGCCTGGCACAACAGGCGTTCATCGGCGCATGATGGATAGGGAGATGAAGGTATGGCAGTAGATCTGAGACCCGAAGAAATTTCCTCCATTCTGAAGAAACAGATCGAGGAGTTCAGTGGCAAAGTCGAAATCTCCGAGGTGGGCACCGTCCTGAACGTGGGCGACGGTATCGCCCATGTCCATGGTCTCGCGGGCCTGATGGCCGGCGAACTGGTGACCTTCGAACGCGGCGGCGTCACCGGCCTTACCCTGAACCTCGAGGAGGATAACTGCGGAATCGCCATCTTCGGCGACGACAGCACCGTGAAGGAGGGCGACACCGTTCGCCGCACCCACCGGATCGCCGCCGTGCCGGTCGGCGACACCCTCGCCGGTCGCATCGTCGATGCACTCGGCCGCCCTCTGGACGGAGGCCCCGCCCTCCAAACCACCGAAACCCGCAAAATCGAAATCAAGGCGCCGGGCATCATTGACCGCGCCGATGTTCGCGAACCGCTCCAAACCGGTATCAAGGTCATCGACGCCCTCACCCCCATCGGACGCGGACAACGCGAATTGATCATCGGTGACCGCAAAACCGGCAAAACCTCGCTGGCCATCGACACCATCATCAACCAGCGCGGCGAAAACGTCATGTGCTTCTACGTGGCCATCGGCCAGAAACGGTCCACCGTCGTGCAGGTCTGCGAGACCCTCAAACGCCACGGCGCCATGGACTTCACCACCGTGATCGCCGCCACCGCGTCCGATCCCGCCCCCATGCAGTACCTCGCCCCCTATACCGGCTGCACCATGGCGGAGTTCGTCCGCGACAGCGGCCGCCATGCCCTGATCGTCTACGACGATCTCACCAAACAGGCCCAGTCCTACCGCCAACTCTCCCTCCTCCTGCGCCGCCCCCCGGGCCGCGAAGCATTCCCCGGCGATGTCTTCTATTTGCACAGCCGCCTGCTCGAGCGCGCCGCCAAGATGAGCCCCGCCCGCGGCGGCGGCAGCCTCACCGCCCTCCCCATCGTGGAAACCCAGGCCAGCGACATTTCGGCCTACATCCCCACCAACGTGATCTCCATCACCGATGGCCAGATCTTCCTCGAGGCCGATGCCTTCAACGCCGGACAGCGTCCCGCCATTAACCCCGGCATTTCGGTCTCCCGCGTCGGCGGCGATGCCCAACTCAAGGCCATGAAACAAACCGCCGGATCCCTGCGCCTCGACCTCGCCCAGTATCGCGAATTGGCCGGGTTCTCCCAGTTCGCCTCGGATATGGATGCCGCCACCCGCCGCCAACTGGATCGCGGCCGCCGCCTCATGGAAATCATGAAACAGGGCGTCCACGCCACCATCCCGGTCGCCAAACAGGTCGCCATCATCTACGCCGGAACCCAGGGTTACCTCGATGGCATCCCCGTCAATAAGGTGGGCGCCTTCGAGGCCTCCCTCTTCGACGTCCTGGACCTTGAACCGGCCGAATACCTGAAATTGTTCGCCCGCGATAAGGCCATGACGCCCGACGTCAAGGCCGCCCTGGAAGTCGTCCTGAAGCGCCTGGCTGTGAAATCAAAGACGTAACGCGGATCGTCCATGCCGACCCTCAAGGAATATAACGTCAAACTGACGCGCCTGCGGAGTACCCGCAAGTTGACCAAGACCATGAAACTGGTTTCGGTCAACAAACTGCGCCGCGCCCAGGAAGCGGAACGCCGGGTCGCCGCCTTCACAGGCCGCATCGAAACCATGGTCCACCACCTGATGGCCGAACGTGACACCATGGAGGATAACCCCCTGCTCAAACCGCGCCCGGCTCACAACATCCTCCTTCTGGTAATCGCTTCGGATCGCGGACTCTGCGGCGGATTCAACAACACCCTGCTCCGCGAAACGGCCAAGTGGATCGCCCTTAAACAACGCAAACACACCACCGTCCATATCAGTTGCTGCGGCCGGAAGGCCCATGCCTTCCTCCGAAGCCGCTTCACCATCGACCGCTTCTACGAACACGCCGCCAGCCGCCCCGACTTCGCCATCGCCCGCCAAATCGGCCATGAACTTCTCTCGGGGTTCCTCAGCGGCCGCCTGGATGAAGTCCATGTGGCCTGGAACCGCACCACGGCGTCCACCTCCACCATCCCTTCCATCGAACGGTTCATCCCCCTGGATCCCGCCCTGATCACCGCCGGAAAGACACCCCCGTCCGCCATCTGGCTGGCCGAACCTGATCGGGCCGCCCTTCTAAATGCCACCCTGCCCAATCTGGTCAACCTGCACCTTTACCAGGCACTCGCCTCCAGCGCCACCGGCGAACACGGCGCCCGTATGCGGGCCATGGACCAGGCCACCTCTAACGCGGACACCCTGATCCGAAACCTGACTCTCCAACGTAACCGGGCACGCCAGGCCCAGATCACCACCGAACTAACCGAAATCGTGGCCGGCGCCGAAGCCTTGCGATAGTCTAGAATCTGAGATTTGAAATCTTGAATATTGACGGAAGGACACTCATGAACGCACAAATCGAAAAAGTCTCAGGCCGGATTTCCCAGGTGCTTGGACCTGTCGTGGACGTTGAATTTCCCGAACGCCGCCTCCCCCCCATCCTCACGGCTCTGCAAACCACCAACCCGTTCATCAACGACATCCCCTGGAATCTCACCCTGGAAGTGGCCCAACATCTCGGAAATAACCTCGTCCGGACCATCGCCATGGATTCCACCGACGGTCTCATCCGGGGCTCCGAGGTCCGTAATACCGGCAGCGAAATCACCGTCCCCGTCGGCCCCGGCACCCTCGGCCGCGTCATGAACCTCCTGGGCGAACCCATCGACCAGGGCGGCCCCATCGAAGCCGCCAAAACCATGTCCATCCACCGCCTCGCCCCGCGTTACGAAGACCAGGAAACCAGGGATAATATCCTCGTCACCGGTATCAAGGTCATCGACCTGCTCGCCCCCTATAAGAAGGGCGGCAAAATCGGCCTCTTCGGCGGCGCCGGCGTCGGCAAGACCGTCCTGATCCAGGAACTGATCCGCAACATCGCCACCGAACATGGCGGCTACTCCGTCTTCGCCGGCGTCGGCGAACGCACCCGCGAAGGCACCCAACTCTACCGCGAAATGAAGGAGTCCGGCGTCATCGAGAAAACCGCCATGGTCTTCGGCCAGATGAACGAACCCCCGGGCGCCCGCGCCCGTATCGCCCTCTCCGCCTTGACCGTGGCCGAATACTTCCGCGATGAACTGCACCAGAACGTCCTGCTCTTTATCGACAACATCTTCCGCTTCACCCAGGCCGGCGCCGAAGTCTCGGCCCTCCTCGGACGCATCCCCTCCGCCGTCGGATACCAACCCACCCTCGGCACCGATATGGGCGGACTCCAGGAACGGATCACCTCCACCCACACCGGATCCATCACCTCCATCCAGGCGGTCTATGTGCCGGCCGACGACTACACCGACCCCGCCCCGGCCGCCACCTTCGCCCACCTGGACGCCACCACCGAACTCTCGCGCTCCATTGCGGAACTCGGCATCTACCCCGCCGTCGATCCCCTTACCTCCTCCTCCGGAATCCTCGCGGCGGAAATCGTGGGCGACGATCATTACCGCGTCGCCCGCGGCGTTCAGGAAATCCTCCAACGCTACAAGGAACTCAAGGATATCATCGCCATCCTCGGCATGGATGAACTCTCCGACGAGGACCGCCTCGTCGTGGAACGCGCCCGCAAGGTCCAGAAGTTCCTCTCCCAACCCTTCTTCGTGGCCGAACAGTTCACCGGCATGAAGGGCGCCTATGTCGATCTCCCGGAATGCATCCGCTCGTTCAAGGAAATCCTCGAGGGTAAACACGACGCCATCCCCGAACAGGCCTTCTATATGGCGGGCAATATCGACGACGTCCTGCAGAAGGCCCAGAAAATGCGCGAGGACCATCCATGACGTTCCACCTGCGCCTCTGCACCCCCGACAAGATCTTCTTTGACGACACCACCGACGGCATCGTGTGCCCCGGCCTGAATGGCTATTTCGGCGTTCTCGCCCGCCATGAACCGCTGATCGGGGGGCTGGGCACCGGCACGCTGAAGGTCAAGACCGGCACCACCACACAGTACTTCGTTATTGATGGCGGCGTGGCGGAAGTACAGGGCGACTCAGTGGGTATCTTCGCCAACGCCGTCTTCCCAACGGCCACCGTCGCCGAGGCGGAAGAAAAACTGGATGAACTGAATACGCTCCACCGATCGGTAACGCAGTTTGGATGAACCATGCAGGTTGGCTCCCAGAACCGTTATGACTCAATGCATCTTCTTTGACCGCGATGGTATCGTCAACCGGTCGCCCGGCCCCGGTTATGTGGAACACTGGCGTGATTTTCACCTGCTGCCGGAATTCGTCACCACCCTCGGCATCATCACCCGCCTGGGGTTCAAGGCGGTCATCATCACCAACCAGCGCGGCGTAGCCCTCGGCAAGATGACCCTCGCCGATCTCGAGGATATCCATCGCCGCCTCCGGGAAGTCCTGAAAACCCAACACCACCTCGACCTTCTCGATATCCTCTACTGCCCCCACGACCGGAATGCCTGCGACTGCCGGAAACCGAAACCCGGAATGCTCCTGGAAGCCGCCCAGCGTCATCAGATCGATCTCGCCCGGTCCTGGATGATCGGCGATTCGGCCAAGGATGTGGAGGCGGGCCATGCCGCCGGCTGTCGCACCATCCTCATCGGCGACGCCACCCCCACGGTCACCCCAAACCACCGCTTTCCCGATATGGCCACCCTGTCCTCCGCCATTGCCAAAATCCTCGCGGCAGGCTAACGTGACACCGCTTTTCCAATCAGAAGGCCGGACGCCAACCAACACAGAGGGGGTATCATGAATCTATTCGTGCCAGGACGCATTTGCCTTTTCGGTGAACATACCGATTGGGCCGGCGGCTATCGCCGGATCAACGGCCACCTCGAAAAAGGCCACACCATCATCACCGGCACGAATCAGGGACTCCATGCCGAGGTCAAAACCCATCCCTCCAAACTCATCCTTCAATCCACCCTCGGCGATGGATCCACCTTCGGCCCCTTTGAAGTCCCCATGGATCGCGCCGCCCTTCTCGCCGAAGCCCAGAAAGGCGGCTTCTTCAGTTACGCCGCCGGCGTGGCCTACCAGGTTCTCACCCACTACCGCGTCCGCGGCCTCGAAATCAACAACACCCTCACGGACCTGCCCATCAAGAAGGGCCTCTCCTCCAGCGCCGCCGCCTGCGTCCTCGTCGCCCGCGCCTTCAACCGCCTGTACGACCTGAAAATGACCATCCGGGGCGAAATGGAATTCGCCTATCTGGGCGAAATCACCACCCCGTCCCGCTGCGGCCGCATGGACCAGGGGTGCGCCTACGGCACCCGCCCCATCCTGATGACCTTCGACGGCGACCGCGTGGACGTCGACGAACTCTCCATTCCGAATGACCTTCACTTCCTGATCGTCGATCTCCACGCCGGCAAGGATACCCGCGAAATCCTCAACCGCCTGAACCACTGCTATCCCTTCGCCGAAGGCGACATCCAGCGCGGCGTACAACAGTACCTCGGCCCCATCAGCGCCGGCATCACCCTCCAGGCCGCCCAGGCCCTGCGCGAAGGTGACGCCCAAACCATCGGCGCCCTCATGCGCGAAGCCCAGGCCAACTTCGACAAGTATTGCATGCCGGCCTGCCCCTCCCAACTCACCTCGCCCGTTCTCCATAAGGTCCTTACCCATCCCGCCCTGCAACCGCATATCCTCGGCGGCAAGGGCGTCGGAGCCCAGGGCGACGGCACCGCCCAGTTCATCGTCAGGGATGCGGAAGCCCTCGAAAACTCCATCGCCGTCATCGAACGCGACCTGGGTATGACGTGCCTCCGCCTCGTCCTCCAGGGTGGCCGGCGGGTCCGGAAAGCCGTCATCCCCGCCGCCGGGTTCGGCACCCGCCTGTTCCCCGCCACCAAGGCACTCAAGAAGGAAATGTTCCCCATTATGGACCGCACCGGCCGCATTAAACCCGCCATCCTCGCCATCGTCGAAGAGGCCGTCCATGCCGGCATCGAGGATGTCGGCATGATCGTCCAATCCGCCGATAAGGAAATGTTCGAGGACTTCTTCAACGCACCACCCCCCATCGAGAATTTCAACAAACTCTCCCGCGCCAACCAGGAGTACAGCCGCTACCTCCTCGACATCGGGCGCCGCGTCCACCTCCTCTCCCAGGATGTCCAGGATGGCTTCGGCCATGCCGTCCACTGCTCCAGGGACTTCGTCGGCAGGGAACCCTTCCTCCTCATGCTCGGCGACCACCTCTACGCGTCCGACACGGACCGCTCCTGCGTCAGCCAGTTGCTGGATGTCTACGAACAGACGGGCCGTAGCGTCGTCGGCCTCAAAGTCATGCCCGGCCACGAGGTCGGGAACTTCGGTTGCGTCACCGGCATCTGGCAGAAGGAGGGCGAAATCCTGAACATCACCGAATTCGCCGAGAAACCCGACCTCGACTATGCCCGCACCCGCCTCCAGGTCGACGGCCTCCCGCCGGACTCCTTTCTGACCGTGTTCGGCATCTACATCCTCAAACCCGAGATCTTCGACCTGCTCGACCAGAACATCCGCCACAACCTGAGGGAACGCGGCGAGTTCCAACTGACCTCCTGCCTCGATGAACTCCGGAAACTGGACGGCTTCACGGGCTACGTCATCAAGGGCCGCCGCTTTGATATCGGCCTGCCGGAAGCCTACCGCCAAACCATGATCGACTTCCGCAATGCCTGACCAGCACGTTGGTTCGGTCCCGATCCCCGTGACCTCGCGTCACGGGTGAAGGAAGTTGAACCAACACGAAACCATTGCCCCCCACCCCCCGTTTCTGATAGAAAGCACACGAACAAGGAAGGCGGGGATAAACTATGTTCCTTTACTATATCGACGCGGCCGGGAAACGACAGGAAGTCCGATTGTCCGGAAGAACCTCCCTAACCTTCGGCCGCTCCACCGAAGCCGATGTGTGCATCCCCGACAACCGCGTGTCCCGGATCCACGCCGAAATCCGCCCGTGGAACGGCGACTACGTCATCAAGGACTTGAAATCCAGGAACGGCATCGTCATCAACGGCGAACGGATCGATGTCGCCATCCTTAACCCCGGCGATACCATCCGCATCGGCGGCACGGACTTCCACATCGCCAAGGCTTCCGAAAAAGGCACCTCAACCATCGTCCGCGAAGTCACCCAGGAACTCGACCAGGGTAAAAAGGGCTACCGCACCATCTTGCGCGAAATCGTCAAGAGCACGGAATCCAAGCCCAAACCCTGAAGCGTCTTGCTAATGGCTCATGGCCCTGCGGTGCTCGGCAAGCAGGCCTTGGAACACCTCGAATCGCCTGGCATCAATCTCGCCTGCCGCCAGGGCGGCACGATAGGCGCATCCCGGCTCGCGGTCATGCCGGCAGTCGCGGAACCGGC
This sequence comes from uncultured Verrucomicrobiota bacterium, assembly GCA_964535015.1. Classification (GTDB taxonomy): domain Bacteria; phylum Verrucomicrobiota; class Kiritimatiellia; order CAIKKV01; family CAITUY01; genus CAZDUS01. The sequence continues at coordinate 23,510 of CAZHRU010000022.1, forward strand.
ACCGGCCGCGTAACGACTGGAATTCCCGAAACCCAACCTCAATCTGCTCGCCCGACAGGTGCGCCAGACCAAAGGCCTGCAAGCCGGGACTGTCTATCAGCGCCCCGCCACAGGGCAAATCATACCACCGGGCATGAGTAGTGGTGTGCTTGCCGCTGTTGAGAGCATCCGACACCACACCCGTCCTGGCCAACGCACCGGGAACCAAGGCATTGATCAGGGTCGTCTTGCCCATTCCGGATTGACCGATCAGCAAGGAGACCTGTCCATGCAGATGGCCGCGCAGATCCCCGAGATCCCCCGTTTGCGCACTCAACTCAAGGACGGGATGCCCAAGCCTCGCAAAGGGCGCCAGCAACTCACGTCCGAGCTGAAGGTGAACACCCAGATCACACTTGTTCAACACAATCAATCCCCGAAGGTGTTGGGCATCCACCGCACAGAGACAACGCATGAGCAATTCGTCGCTAAACCCCGGTTCCGTCGCCGTCACCATCACCACCTGCGTGACATTGGCGGCGATAAGTTTCTCCTTGAAGGCATCGGCCCGGTACAAAAGACTGCGCCGCGGATGGTGGGCCGTAATGACACCTTGCGTCTCGGTGGAAGCCTCCACCTCCACCTCGTCGCCACAGGCATAAAGACTCTTCTTCCCGCGCGGCGAACACATCAGGAACGGGTGGCCGCCGATTCGCCCTTCAAGGCGAACCTCATACTCACGACCGTAGGCCGCGACAATACGCCCAGCAAAGACGACTTTGGCCCGGCGTTGACCCTGCCTATCCATCAGACTCGTTCCCCATCCGCCCTGAACGCCTTGTCCGCCAGATAATCCAGATAGAGGGCCTCGACTTTCAATCGCGCCCAGGGCGTCTTGCGCAGAAACTTCAAGCTGGAGTTGATGCTCGGATTCATCATGAAGCAACGGACGGGAATCCTGTCCGCCAACCCCTCCCACCCGTAATACGCCAGCAACTCATCCATAATCATCGTCAGTTTGACGCCATGAAGAGGGTCGCGGGAAGGTGAGGGGTTCATGCCACTGACTCCACCGTATAGGTATGCGCCGCGTTGCCAATCCTGATCTCAATACGATCCCCTGCGGTCTTACCCATCACGGCCTGCCCCAATGGCGAACCGGAGGTGACCACCGTGACCTCCTCTCCGCTAACAACAATCGTTTCCCCGCCGGCCGCAGAACCAAAAAGAAGGACCCGCAGTCCCCCATCATCCGCCCTCAACCGCACCAGAGCGCCCAGTTGAACGGGACTCCTGCTCCGTAACCTTTTCACCGGCAACATCTGGAGACTGTCCAGCGCGGCGGTCAACTCCTCCACCCGCTTGGCCTGGCCCCGGGCCAGAAAGGATGACTCCAACTTGAAGGTGTCATACTTGTGTTCAGCACGATGCTCATCGTCTGTCGCCGTGGCAAACGACTCCCTGGCCGCCGCGGTAATCGTCTTCAGTTCCGCCGCCATTTGTTCGATCAGCCGCTTGTGAATCTCTTTCTTGGTCATCTGACTCCCATGTTCACACCCGCATCTCCACTTGTCGAGGCAGGAAAACAACGCCATCTCCCGATCATTGGTGTTAATGGGGCCCCCAAACTCGTCCCCGGGTTTTGTCGACATGACGCCAGCCGCCCACCGGGCTCGTCAATACTCAGAGATGCGCCTCCCCCTCCGCCCCGGAATTCTATTTTGACAAGTATTCTCCAATGATATATATATCGCGAATCTTTATTCCCAAAGAACTTCAATGAAAGCCACGCGATCGAAAAAAACAGCCGGCCATGGGGAGCGGATGTATAATTTCGAGGTCTTACGGGAACTCCGCAAACGGGAAGGGTGGACCATCGCCGACCTCTCCGCCCGAACCGGGGTGTCTCCCGCCGTGATTTCCAAACTGGAACGCAACCAGACCTCGGCCGAACTATCCACGTTGTTCAGCCTCAGCCGGGCCTTCGGCATGAATGCCACGGATCTCCTGATGCTGACCGAATCGCGCACCGCCCACCGCTCCACCGAACTCAGTCACCGGGCCGGTGCCTTTACCTTCCGCGAGATCCGCTACGGCAATGTCCGCGCCCTGCTCGGCGAGGCCAAGGCCGGCGGCCAGGTCTCAAACCCCGAGATCCATCAGGACGACCTGGAGGTGTGCTGGGTACTGCGGGGTTCCATCCGACTCCAACTGCCCCATGAGCACCCCGTGCTCAAAGCCGGCGATTGCGTCCAGTTTGACGCCATCCTTGAACATTCTTACGAAGTGATCAAAGACTGTCAGATCCTTATCCTGCACTTGAAGAAGGGCAAGCGATTCTGACATGATCAGAACCAACCCTAGGAGCCCCCTATGATCACCGCAGACTTGAGCAAGATTGAAGGACGCCGCTACCCGGCGCGCCGGCGCACCCAGAACCTCGTCGGCGGCCTGTCTCCCATCCAGGCCACGAACTTCGCCGTCGGCTTCGTCACCCTGGACCCCAACGGCGGCCAGGTCCCCTGGCACAACCAGGAACAGGAGGAGGTCTACTTCGTCCTGGAAGGCCAGGCCGAAATGTGCCTCGGATCAGAACGACAAATCTTGTCCGCCGGTCAGGCCGCCTATATCCCCAGCGGCGTGTTCCATCAGATTTCCAACCTCGGATCCACTCCCTTGAAAATGATCTACACCTACGGACCGTCTGGCGACGTCGCCCACTGGAAACAGGAACTGGCCGGAACCCTGCCGAAGGCCGGCGTGGAAGCGCCTCCCCTGCCGGCGGGAGCCCTGCCCCAATGCACCGAAAAACCAAATTGATAAGGAGAGAACAATGAGTCTGTCAATCAAACCGCGTGAAACCTGCAAATGGGATGCCGTCTCGCTGGGCGAAGTGATGCTGCGCCTCGATCCAGGCAACGGCCGCATCCGGACCGCCCGCGAATTCAAGGTCTGGGAGGGCGGCGGCGAATACAATGTGGTCCGCGGCCTCCGCCGCTGCTTCGGCCTCAAGACAACCGCCGTCACCGCCGTCACCGATAACGAGATCGGACGCCTGCTGGAGGACCTCATGCTGCAGGGCGGCGTGGACCTGTCGCACGTGAAGTGGGTTCCGTTTGACGGCATCGGTCGCGACGCCCGCGTGGGCCTGAACTTCACCGAACGCGGTTTTGGCCTGCGCGCCGCCGTCGGTTGCTCTGACCGCGGCCACTCGGCCGCCTCCCAACTCAAGCCGGGCGACATCGACTGGAAGAAACTCTTCCATCAGGAGGGCGCCCGCTGGCTCCATTGCGGCGGCATCTTCGCGGCCCTGTCCGCCACAACCGCTGACCTTACCATCGAGGCCATGGAAGCCGCCAAGGCCGCTGGCACCCTCATCTCCTACGACCTGAATTTCCGCGCCTCGCTCTGGAAATCGCAGGGGGGCACCAAACGCGCCGTCGAGGTGAACCGCAAGATCGCTTCGCTCGTGGACGTGATGATCGGCAACGAGGAGGATTTCACCGCCGCCCTGGGATTTGAAGTGCCGGGCCTCGATGAGCACATCTCGAACATCGATCCCTCGAACTTTAAAAAGATGATCGCCAATGCCACCAGGATGTACCCGAACTTCAAGGCCGTGGCGACCACCCTGCGCAACGCCAAGACCGCAACGGTCAACGATTGGGGGGCCATCCTCTACACCGACGGACAATTCCATCAGTCCATCATGCGCGAGAACCTGGAGATCTTCGACCGGGTCGGCGGCGGCGACAGTTTCGCCTCCGGCCTGATCTACGGCTTCCTCTCCGGCAAAACACCCCAGGAGTCCGTTGATTACGGGGCCGCACACGGCGCACTCGCCATGACCACACCCGGCGACACCAGCATGGTGACCGTGAAAGAGGTCGAGGCCATTATCAAGGGCAAAGGCGCACGGGTCATCCGGTAAGGGAATCAAAGGGTTTAGGTCTATTAGTCACAGGGGAATAACGATGAATGACAACAAGATGAAAGACATGCTGGCAAGAATTACCTCAAAGCGGATTGTGCCGGTGATCGTACTGGATAACGCGGAACACGCAGAACCATTGGCCGAGGCGCTTCTCAAGGCGGGCCTCGATATCATGGAAGTCACGTTCCGCACGGCGGCGGCGGAAGCATCCATCCGCCGGATCGCCAAACGGTTCCCTGAAGTCCTCCTGGGCGCGGGCACCGTCCTGGGCGCCGACCAGTTGAAACGGGCCGCCGACGCGGGCGCCACCTACGCCCTGGCCCCCGGCTTGAACGAGACAGTCGTCAAGGCCGCCGAATCAGCCGGCATCCTGATGTTCCCCGGCGTCATGACCCCTTCGGAAGTGGAGAAGGCACTGTCGCTGAACTGCAGGATCCTCAAGTTCTTTCCGGCCGAAACGGCCGGCGGGGTTGGCATGTTGAAGGCCCTGGAGGGTCCCTACGCCCACACCGGTATCAAGTTCCTGCCCACCGGCGGCATCGGCCTGAACAACATGCGCTCCTATCTGGAACGCCCCTCCGTGGCCGCCATCGGCGGTTCATGGATCGTGGAAAAAAAGATGATCGCCGCCAACGATTGGGCGACCATCGAACAATTGACGCGGGATGCCCTGGCGATCGCCGCCTCGGTGGTAACCAAGTAAGAACCGTTTTCAACCAAAGGAGAAACTATGAGTGACATTAAGACAACGACAGTCGGAATTATCATGAACGGGGTGACCGGACGGATGGGCACCAACCAGCATCTGTTGCGTTCCATCTGCGCCATCATCAAACAGGGTGGCGTCAAGATCAGCGAGTCGGAGGTCATCATGCCCGACCCGATTCTCGTCGGCCGCAATGCCGTGAAACTCCAGCAACTCGTCAAACGCGCCGGCCTGACCCGGTGGACAACCAACCTGGACGAGGCGATGGCAGACAAGAATAACACCATCTACTTCGACGCCCAAACCACCGACCGCCGCGTGGCGGCAGTGAAACAGGCCATCAAGGCCGGCAAACACATCTACTGCGAAAAGCCCACCGCCGTGACAACCAAGGAGGCCTACGAACTGTATGCCCTGGCGAAAAAGGCCGGAGTCAAGAACGGCGTGGTGCAGGATAAACTGTGGCTGCCCGGATTGATGAAACTGAAGGAACTCATCCATCGCGGGTTCTTCGGCGAGATCCTCTCCGTCCGCGGCGAGTTCGGCTACTGGGTCTTTGAAGGCGACACCATCCCCCTCCAGCGCCCCTCGTGGAACTACCGCAAGGAGGACGGCGGCGGCATGATCGTGGATATGCTCTGCCACTGGCGCTATGTCCTCGACAATGTGTTCGGCCCCGTTCAAGCCGTCTCGTGCCGCGGCGCCACCCATATCGCAACCCGCTACGACGAGGCCGGAAAACCGTTCAAGTGCACTTCGGATGATGCCGCCTACGCCACCTTCGAACTGGAGGGCGGGATCCTCGCCCAGTTCAATTCCTCATGGTGTACGCGGGTTCGGCGTGACGACCTGTTGACGCTCCATGTGGATGGAACCCTGGGATCCGCCGTGGCCGGCCTGCGCGATGTCGTAATCCAATCCTACGGCGCCACCCCGCGGGCCGTCTGGAATCCGGATGTCCCCCAGCCAATCAACTTCTTCGAAGGCTGGCAGAAACTGCCGGACCAGCGCGAGTATGACAACGCGTTCAAGGTCCAGTGGGAATTGTTCCTGCGCCACGTCGTTAAGAATGAACCGTTCCAGTGGACCTTGCTGGAAGGCGCTAAGGGCGTGCAACTGGCCGAAAAGGGCATCGAGTCGTGGGCGAAGAAGTCTTGGGTCTCAATTCCCGCCTTGAAGGCGTAATCCTCCTCAGTAATCAAAAGGAAAACAATCATGAAGAAAGTAGCCTTAATCACAGGAGCCGGACGCGGAATTGGACTCGGTATTGCCGAGTCCCTTGCCAGGGATGGAAATGACATCGTGATCTGCGATGTCCACGAGGAATCAGTGGTGGCCGAAGCCATGGCCGGTCTCCGCAAACTGGGCGCCGCCGTTCTGTATTGCCGGGCTGATGTGACTGATGCGGCGGCACGCCAAACCATGCTGGCCCAAATCAAGGCCCAGTTCGGCCGCCTCAATGTCCTGGTTAACAACGCTGGCGTCGCCCCCAAGGTCCGCGCCGACATCCTCGAGGCCACCGAGGAAAGTTTCGAACGCCTGATCAGGATCAACCTGCAGGGACCCTACTTCCTGACCCAGGCGGCGGCCAACTGGATGATCGAGCAGAAGAAGGCGGATTCAACCTTCACCGGTTGCATCATCAACATTTCCTCCGTCTCCTCAACCGTGGCGTCGGTGACGCGCGGGGACTACTGCATCTCCAAGGCGGGCGTGAGCATGGCCACCAAGCTGTATGCCGCCCGGCTCGGGGAACACGACCTGCCGGTCTATGAGATCAGACCCGGCATCATCAAGACCGATATGACCTCCACGGTGACGGCCAAGTACGACAAGTTGATCGGCGAAGGTTTACTACTGCAGTCACGCTGGGGATTTCCGTCGGACATCGGCCGCGCCGCCGCCATGTTGGCGCGCGGGGATCTGGCCTACTCCACCGGACAGGTGATCATGGTGGACGGCGGACAGACGATTCAGAGACTCTAAGGAGTGACCATGCAAAATGAGACACTGAAAATTGATGGGAAGGAAATATCCGTCTGCCGCGTTCACACCCTGGTCGTCGGCAGCGGCGCGGCAGGACTCAATGCGGCACTGCAACTGAACCGCAAGGGGATTGAGGACGTGCTGATCATCACCGAAGGGCTCCAGAAGGGCACCTCGATCAACACCGGCAGCGACAAGCAGACCTACTACAAACTGGCCATGTGCGGCACCGACTCGGACGCCCCGAAGGTCATGGCCGAAACCTATATGGCTGGCGGAAGCATGCACGGGGACCTGGCACTGGTGGAAGCCAGTCTGTCGGCTCGCGCCTTCCTCCATCTCGTCAACCTTGGAGTCCCCTTCCCCCAGGACCGTCATGGTCAATTCGTCGGCTACAAAACGGATCACGATCCGCGCCAGCGGGCCACCTCCATCGGCCCTTACACCTCCCGCGAAATGTGCCGCGCCCTGATCAAGGAGGTCCAGCGTTGCCAGATTCCCATCCGGGAAGGACGCATCGTGGCCTCACTCCTGACGTCCGGCACCGACAACCAAACCCGCGTGGTCGGGGCGGTGGCCCTGGACGACAAGGGAGCCATCGAACTTTATGCCGCGGAAAATGTGGTCTTGGCGGTCGGCGGACCCGGCGGCCTGTATAAGACCAGCGTGTACCCCAAGATCCATACTGGAGCGATCGGCATCGGCCTCATGGCGGGCGCCGCCGCGCAAAGCCTGCCTGAGTCGCAGTACGGTCTGGCCTCCATCGCGTTCCGGTGGAACGTCTCCGGCACCTACATGCAGGTCGTGCCCCGCTTCATCAGTACCGAGGCCGACGGCAAGAGCGATGCCCGCGAATTCATGGGCGAGTACTTCAATTCGGTCGGCGAGATGAATTCCATGGTGTTCCTCAAGGGATACCAATGGCCATTCGATTCCCGCAAGATCACCGGTGGCTCCTCCATCGTGGATATCCTCGTGTACATCGAAACGGTACTCAAGGGACGCCGTGTGTTTCTCGACTTCCGCGAGAATCCGCAAGGCTTCCGGTTCGAGGATCTCAGCGCCGAGGCGCTCCAGTATCTCACGAATTCAAAGGCCCTGCAGGGAACCCCGATCGAACGATTGGAAACCATGAATCCCGGTGCCATCGACCTGTACAAGGATCATGGCATCAACATCCGCCGCGACCCCTTGGAAATCGCAGTCTGCGCTCAGCACAATAACGGCGGATTGGCTGGCAACCTGTGGTGGGAGTCGGCCAATGTGAAACACCTCTTCCCGGTGGGCGAGGTGAACGGATCGCACGGGGTCTATCGCCCGGGCGGGTCGGCCTTGAACTCCGGACAGGTGGCCGGGTTCCGGGTGGCGGATTATATCGCGGCCCGGTACACCGGTTGCACGGCGAATGCCGCCGATTTCCAGGCGGCGGCCAAGTCCGCCGTGGTCGAAATCAGCGGGTTGGTCAGCCTGCCTGCCGCGACTGACTGGCGCAAGGAGCGCGAAGAACTCCAGAAACGGATGAGCCGCGCGGCGGCCCATATCCGGTCGAAGGAAGAACTGCTCAAGGCGGCGAAGGATGCCTGGGCACAGTGGAAACGGTTGGAGAAGGCCGGTTGCGCGGGCGCCACGCCCCGGGATCTCTGTGAGGCCGTGCAGAACCGCCAGTTGTGTTTTGCTCACGCGGTTTACATCGAAGCCGTGCTGTTTGCCATCGAGAGCGGCGTGGGAAGCCGTGGATCCTGCATTGTGCTTGATCCTGCCGGAAGCCGGGCCCACGGCAAACTCGATGCCGCCCAGTGGAGTTTCGCGAAGGAGAACCCTGAGTTTCGCGAGAAGGTTCAGGAGACCGTCGCCTCCCGTGACGGAAAGGTCCTTCAAAAGTGGGTGCCGCGCCGACCCATGACAGAAAGCGATGCCTGGTTCGAGACCGCCTGGGCGGCCTACCGCAAGGGCGAAATCTATAACACCTGAACTATCTCATCCTCAGCGTGATTTCCTGATTTCGCGCCTTTAAAATCACAGCCTCCGCCATAATCTTTACCACCACATAGCCACCCACCGATTCCCCCTCTTTCACCGACATCCCATTGATAATGGCCACAGGATTCGTATCGGAATAAAAGATGCCGACGAGTTTTGGCTCCGGCGGCATCGGCCCGGACTCCACCACCAACTCCACCGCCCTGTTCGTTTCTACGACCCTGACGGGGGCCGCCGCCACAACCGCCGGCATCCCCGTCTCCACCACCGTTGTCCGTCCCCCACCCTCCGCAGTCTGCCCCCCGTGTTCCTTCGCCCGTAGTCTGTCGTCCGTAGTCCGTTGTCCGTTGTCCGTTGTCCGCCCCCCCCCACATTGCATCACCACCACCGACATCCCCAACACCAGGGCCACCACGATGAGCACCCGCCCAACCACCGACGGCGTCGGCGACCCCACTGGCGGATCCATACGCGGCGGCACCGGTTCAGGACGCGTCGGCTCCTCGCGCGTCCACCGCTCCGGATCGCGAATTGCCCGTTGTTGTTGCGCCTTCTTCAACGCATCGCTGATCGTACTCATGGCACCTCACCCGCTACAGGCTCAACCGCCACTCCCTCAAGCTCCTTGATACATTGGCGGACATTGTCGCCATCAATGACAAACGCCTCTCTCACAAACCCTTTCAACAGAGCCCGATCCACCAGAACATTGATAAGCCGTGGAATGCCCCGGGAGTAATTGCAGATGGCGTCTATCGCATTCGATTCGAACAACAGATCCCCGTTGGACCCAGCCACCTTCAACCGGTGCCGAATGTAACCAGCCACCTCCGTCCGTGACAAGGCTCGGACGTGAAACCGTACCGCAATACGTTGCCGCAATTGCTCCAACCCGGGAGCGTTCAACTTGTCCCTGAGTTGCGGCTGCCCCACCAGCACAATCTGCAGTAACTTCTCCTTCTCGGTCTCCAGATTGGAAAGCATGCGCACAGTTTCAAGCGTCGACGCCCGCATGTTCTGTGCCTCGTCAATGATCAGCACCGCGTTGTTCCCCCGCGACACCTGATCGAGCAGGAATTTGTTGATCGTCCGGATCAACGCCCCCTTGGTCCGCTTGCCGGGAGTAATCCCAAAATCGTCCGTAATCGCCTCCAGCAGTTGCGTCTCCGGCAACACGGAGTTGAGAATCAGCGCCACCTTCACACTGGCATCCAACCGGTTAATCAGCGCCCGGCACAACGTCGTCTTGCCCGACCCAATCTCACCGGTGATCGCCAGAAAACCCTTCCTCTGCTCAATTCCGTATCGCAGATGATCCAGAGCCTCCGTATGCGTCGGACTCAAATACAGGAAACTCGGATCGCTGGTAACATTGAACGGGTTCTCCCTTAAGTTGTAGAAGGCCAGATACATCGCCCGCAACTCCCCATGTAAACCTTGCT
>CAZHRU010000023.1:0-33208 GCA_964535015.1 uncultured Verrucomicrobiota bacterium
TAGAAACCGCCCTGTTTTATGCCGCCGGATGAGACGCCCAGGGCCAAACTCCAGGGCCCGCCAAGGCGGGCACCGAAGGCGGCTCCGCCGCCTCTCGCTTCCAAATCACGCGACACAGGCAGAAAACGGGTTTACTCAACGCAGTCCCATGATAAAATCTCGCCAGGTCCATGACACGACTATGAAAGCAAACGTGACAGTACTTTTGATGCTTGCCACCCTGCTGTTGTCTTCTGCGGACGGGTCCCAGTTTTTTTTCAGAGTGACGTCCACACAAACGACCCACATCACGAGTTTCAAGAGTACCGAAACCATTACATGGTCCAACGTGAACATTCCTTCACCTTGTCAGGTTGAGTGGTCGCCATCGCTTTCGGGCATTTGGCTCACAAATCACTTTTCAGAAGTTTCATGCACTTCGCCAGTGACCATTTGCACCATGCCAATCGCGTTTTCGACGGGGACACAATCGCCGATCCTAAACCAGTGCATTAACCTACCAGTCCTCGTCTACGGTCCTGACGTGTCCGTGGACATGGATAAAGACGGCCTGCCCGATGTGACCGTGAGGCGATACGTTCTCACCAATGGCGAAGTGTCAGACGACATTGTCGATGTCGGCGCCGACATTCCTCAAGTGATCCTCCGGCCCTACGCATTCGGCGAGCCGATCTCTGCGACACTACCGTCAACCGATGTCTGGACAACATACCAATGGGAAATGAACATTGCCCACGGTCCATTCATGAATCCGTCAGGGTTCACACACGGCCCCTGGGCTGGCGTGACTAACGCGTATTTGCCCGTCCGTCTGATTCGTAACGGAGGGATACACTATGGATGGATCAACATCGCCTTTCCCCAGGTTCTGGTTGGTGGTTCCACTAATCTGTACACAACAGAATGCCGGGTTCTCACCACCGGATTACATGCGGAACCCAACGCCGCGATCATGGCGGGACAGAAATAATACACCCACACTCCTCTTTTCACCAAGCCCCTCACCTGACTCCCGCCGGGCCAAAAAATTGGGCCACAGGCCCACTGCTCGTGCAGTAGCGCTCAGCGGTTTTTGGCCCGACTCCCCGTTGCCTCCGGCACTGCGGTAGCCTGACTGTGTTTCCGTTTCTTCTGCGTCCTGTCGCGCCTTGGCGGCAGTAGTCGCGCCAACGTTCGGCGCGTACGCCGTCACGTTGCTTCGTCCCGCAAGGAGGGATCACGCCTCCTGCTTCTCGCCAAGCCGCGCCACGCCGCACCGTTTCCCCGTTCCTTTCCTGGCGTTTTCGCCCTGCCGTCCGCCCGGTGCCCCTCGCTTCAAATCTCTGGCGAAAGCGAGGGTCACCGAACGGAGGGCAGGACAAACAAATGAAAACGCCAGAACACAGAAAGGAACAGGGAAACATGAAGAACAGAACCACAGTCAGGCAAATCAAAGGAATGAAAGTTCAGGTATCCGCCGTCGAGCAGGTCTTCAGAAAACCCATCAACCATGCACCTCATCTCCGCGCACAAATATGTCAGCCCAAGGGCAAGGCCACTCACCCCCGAGGAATCGGAGGTCCGCCGCATCGCCTATGCCCTCAAAGTCCCCACTGCCGAGGCGTGCGAGACCGCCGCCCGCGAACTCGCCCCGCTTCTCGATTCAGCCGAGGCACCCGCCACCCACATCGTTCTCATGCCCGTGCCGGCCAGCACCGGTGCAATGGATGCCAACCGCCAGTTGGCCAACGAACTCGCCGCAGAGATCCACCGCCACTATCCGGAACGCCGCGTTCAGATCAAACTCACCGTTGGCCGCCAGCATCCGGTCGAATCCTCATGCGTCCGTCGCCGTCGCGGCCTACCTGGCCTGCGAGGGGAAGATCACGCCATGATCCGCGTTGCCGATCCGCTCACCGCCACCAACACCGCCTATTACTTCATCGACAACGTCGCCACCACCGGCGCAACCCTCGCCGCCTGCCGTGCCGCCCTGGGCTTCGGCGATGGCATCGTCTGGGCCGACGCCGGCAAACACCCACTCTCGTAAACCAACAACCAACCACGAAAGGAACCCAACCCATGAGCGCAACCCGTGAATTCGTCGCTGTCCGTGCCCGAGTCCCCAACGCCTACAACCCCGCCGCCGTCTATCTGATTGACGCCGAGGATCTGAAGGAATGGCAGGGCAACATCACCGGCTACTTCCCATCCGGCACCCGTGACGTGCAGGAGGTCGGCCGCATCCAGATGATGGGCGACACCCACCTCCTGGGAACCATGTACGAAGAATCCCTCTGACCCCAACGCGCCGCCGGCCAAAACGCCGGCGGAGCACCATTGACGCCACCAAAAGCCAGTGGTAGAAGTTCCTTGTAACCTAATGCATAACGTGGCCATACGGAGGCAAACATGTTCACAACATTAACAGCATCACTGATACCGGCACTGTTTCTCTGCGCGTTGATGTTCGGGACCGGCTGCGATGATGACGAAGTTAAGTCCTATCTGAATCCACGCCCCTACGACATTCATGGCCACTGGGTAGGCAACACCAGTGCAGGCGATCAGTTCACCATGGACTTGCATGGTGTCGCCAGTAACCGATCCGGGTACACAGGCCAAATGACGCGCAACGGACTGACTGGATCACTCGTAGGAACGACAGACCTGAATGGCAAGTTCACCTTTACGGTGACATGGCTAAACGGCGGCATCACAACCGGTCACGCCAATGTCTACGACACTGACGACATGAAGGACGGCTCCATGACAGAATCCGGCATCACAGTCACATTCACCGCAAACAAATCATAGACCACCAATCAACCCGTCAGGATTCGCGGCCTCATTTCCGGTTGGTTGGGCGTTGGGATCTGTCCATCTCCCGCAACACCGCGGCTCGCGCCTGAAACGCGGGACTCCGCAGATACGCCTCAATCTCTGACATGCGGAACTTCGGCCGCCCACCCAACTCATGTTTGGGCACTTATGGACGTTGCAACGAACCGTCCGCTTGTCCACCTTGATATGCGCAAGAATCCGGTGGAACCCGTCCGCCGCCCATATTTCCGTCCCATCGCTGTAAACATCAATCGGCGGCAGTTTCTTTCCCGCCTTAATCAATTCGGCCAGTTCCATCACATAATCATCGCTGATCCGCTCCCGGCTCTGCATGCCACCATCAGTCCGGATTTTCTCAATCAAGATTTCCTGCATTCGACACCCAAACGTTGTCTCCCTCAACCAATCCATCCACCATTTTCGAATACAAAACCAAAGGGGCCAGATTTACCGGCACCCCAATTCCCGACGGTATGCAAATCCACCGCGTTGAATAACCGGCAAACGTATTCTGATCACGCCGACTTGAAAGGACCCTTTTATGCGCCTTCTCATCTTGCTCTCAGTGTGCAGTCTCTTTTCTTGTGGCTGTGCCACTACGGAATTGTCCGTACAGATTAGAACCCCTAAAGTCCCGGCATCTCCAAAACCCGAACGCATCCACTTTGTCCAAAGTGGATCTCTTGGTTCCGGTGTCGCTGATCCTCAACCGACCCGGGAAGATGACGTGTACTCGTATTACACATTCAGTTCGCTGATTCATGCCGGCAACAACAGGACTTTCCTCGTCATTGATTTCCCAACTGGCCAGACAAACCTCCTATGTGCAAGCGAGGTTTATCCCCTTTGCCGAACCAAGATGCGTGTGTCAGATCAGTGGAGCGAATGGATCACCCCGCAGTTCGTCGCGCAGGCCGCAGGTTCCCACGATGTCGCGTTTGCCCTTCTCTATGGCGCCAACATGTGCAAAACGAATTCGAGCCCGAAAACAACTGCCATGCGGTACACACTGCAATATTGGCAACACTGAACAACAGCCGTTGACCTCGGTCCCGGCACGTCCCGGTACTGGGTTTCATGCGGCCTTGTGCGGTCAGCGCTCTCGGTCGGGAACATGACTACGCCCACGATCACCCATTCTTGTCATGGACTAACAGTTCCGCCAACTGGGTGTGCTGTTCTGAGCGAAGCGTCGTCAGGATGGTCTTCTTCCAAGTCTGTGGGAACTTGGAAAGTAACTCATGCACAATGTGAATCTCTTTCTTCTTCTGAAGTAGTTCAAGTACCATGACGGCCGAATCCAATGCAAAGGTCATACTGCTTGTTTTGCACGTAACGCTTTTCTCATGAATTTGATTTGCATCCGGACCTCCTTTAATAACAGGCGGTATTTGACACGGACGTTCTTGGCGGCCATGTACTTGTCCACATCCGCTTCGCTCATATCCCGCCCTTTGTATTGGAACTTAACGCGCCCGTCCTCCCGGGAGGCTAGATAGTAATAGGCGCGCCCCGCGACGATCTTTTTAACCAGACTGCCACGCGGCAATTCAGCCATTTTGCGGAGGTAGTCCCGTTCCATCCGGAGCGAGTTCTCCAGTTCCTCAGCCAGTAATTCCTTGATTGCCATACGCACCTCTTACCAAACAACGATGCCGATTATGATGCCATGTTTGGTATGTCGCGTCAAGTTTACCAAACAAACATAGAAAAACGACTAGCATGTTTGGTATTTCCAATTCTCGCACTTCACGTCTCACTTCCCCTCCCATTCCCCATCCTCATTCCCCATGAACCATTCTTCCTCCCAACCCCAGTCCCCTTCGTGACCTTCCCCGCGCCCCAGTCCGTCGTCTTTCTTTCCCAGACGGACACTATTTGTCCCACTCCCTATGCCATGATGCCCCCATGAAAACAAAAACCTCATCCAAAGTCCGCAACGACTACGTCCACATCGCCGTCATCCTCGACAGGACCGGTTCCATGGAATCCATCCGTGACGATATCATTGGTGGTTTCAACACCTTCCTCAAGCAACAGCAGGCCGAACCCGGCAAAGCCACCCTGACCCTAATCCAGTTCGACTCCCAGGATCCCTACGAGGTCATCTGCAAGTTCAAACCCATTGCGGAGGTGCCGGAACTGACCCACGAAACCTTTGTGCCGCGGGCCAATACGCCGCTCCTCGATGCGATGGGGCGGGGGATCAACGATCTGGATGAGACTCTCGCCAAAATGCCGACCTCCGAGCGGCCATCCAAGGTGGTGATGGTCATCATCACGGATGGCCAGGAGAATGCCAGTCGTGAATTCAACAAGGCCCAGGTCGAGAAACTCATCAAGGCCCGCCAGGAGAAGGACGACTGGCAGTTCGTTTTCCTCAGCGCCGATCTGGCCGCCATAGGTGATGCGGTCAAGAGCGGAGTCAAGTTCAGTTCCTCCATGGTTTTCGACAAGGATGCCCACGGGACGGCGATGGCGATGTCCAGCGTCTCGGCACGGGTGGCTGAATATCGGTCCGGGCGGGTTGATACGGTGGAATTCAGCAACGAAGACCGCGCCAAACAGGCGAGCGAGAAGAAGAGACGGTAAGGGGCAGGGCAAAGGGAACGGGGAGGGCGGGAGAGGGTGGGGCTCTGGGTTTCCTTGATAGCGTGGGCGAAGGTAATGTGATAAGTCATTGATTTTTTGACACTGCGGGTGGGGATATGGATCATCAGCGAGCACTAAATCGATTGCGGAGTCAGGACGTGCTATCTGCCGCGTTGAACTATGCTCTGTTCGACCGCTGCCAGAATGACTTCTTCGTCGATCCGGTGGAGATCGAATACGCACGGGCGAACCGCGAGACGATCATCCGGGAGTTGATGCAGGAGTTGGCCGAACCGAGCACCTTCGAGCCCCGCACCGCTTTCGCGTTCTTCCCGCCGAAGAACGATTTGTGCGACCGGCGGATGATCTACTTGCCCATCAAGGATTTGACGATCCGTTACGCCATGGCCATCGTGCTATCCGAGCAGATCGACGGGGAAATCCACCCGCAATGTTTTGCCAATCGCCGCGCGACTGGAGAAGATGCGAGCCGCCGTTTTACGGCGGATTTCGCGACTGGCGGATGGATGGAGTTCTGCGCCTGGCAGGCAGAATGTGCCGACCGGAACAGCGTGTTGCTCCGGACCGACATTTCCTCGTTCTACGATTCCGTGTCGCACGAGTACCTGATTGACGCGATATGCCGACATCTCGTGCTGCCGAAGGAGTGCCCGTTTGCGGATTTGTTGCGGCGGATTCTGCGTGTCCCGGTGATCTACTACTCGACCAGCACGGGGCAAATCGAAGGCCCGGCACTCACGCATCAGGGGTTGCCGCTTGGCGACGGCGTGGAAGGTTATCTCGCGAATCTGTACCTCAAGGATGTGGACGACGCGATGATGATGGCGAACGCATGTTACGGACGGTATGTCGACGACATGCGACTCTTCGGGAACTCCAGGGCGCAGGTGATACGACAACTCCGCATCCTCCAGGAGCAACTTCTTCACAAGGGCCTGAACCTGAATGCGTCCAAGACGGAGATTGCTGAAGACAAAGGGGCTGTGGCTGACCTGATGTCACGTCTCTCTGCGGCTGGCGGATACGAGCAGGAAGACGAAGAGCCTGAAGAGAGGCCTGTGGTACAGCAGATCGACCGGCCTTTCGAGGAGTTCGACCGAGAGTTTGCCGAAAGCGATGGGATCAAGAGTGGATCTGACGCGAAGGACTTTTGCAAGTACCTGAGCAAACGAGGACCGAATGGCCTCCCGGTTGTCGGCATGCACGGGCGGCGCCGATGGCACGTGCAGCACCTCGCGGCTGCGCTAACACGGTGGCGTGGGGCGGCCAAGCATGCGGCGTGGTTGCTGGTGCAAGCGGCGACTTACCGAGGGGTTCCGGGCGATGTGCAACGGGAAGCGCGGCGCGTGATGATGGGACTGCTGGGCGATGGCGAAACCAGCGCCTACGTGCGCTATCGCGTGCTGCACCACTTGCTGAAGGTTCGGCGTTCGAGACGCGGAGGCGCCGGACGGCTCCTTCAGGTGCTAACGAACGACGAGCGGGGACAGATAGCCGGCCTGATGGCGACGTATCTTGCAGCCCCTGCCTTTGAGTTGAACCTGATCGCACTACACTATCTGCGCCTGGACGGATGCCCCGAACATGAGCTTCGGCGACTCGTCGCAGAGCATTGCCGACGGGGATGTGAGCCGGTGCGCAATGCACTGGCGTTGGCGGCTGAACTGCCCCCTGCAGAACTTCCGGCCATGATTGCAGTTGATGAACCAGACGAGTCTCCTGCCCAGTACTAGCGCTTCGCGAGCATGAAGTGCGATTTTCTCGTTCCCGCAACACTCTCTGCTGATGCCACTTATGTGATGTGAAAGAAAATGCTTGCGCGCCATCGCATACGCCCGTACCATGTCAAAAATCATTGAGCCGGCTAGTTTGCCGGCGAGACTGGAATGTTTCTCATGAAGGATCTATTGATCGCGGAAGGCAGCCGGAGTGAGGCCGAAATGGCTGTTTTGGAGCGAATAGGCTTTCGTTTCGGCGACAAAGGCGCGCACACAAGCCGCACGATCATGGTCGAGGAATTGACCACCCTGCTCCGGACATGCCCGGCGGAGGCGACGCGTAGTGACTATTCCGTAGCCGTGGTGGAGCACAACTGTCTCGGGAAGCATACTGCCGCGACCCGGAAATTAACGGTGCAGCGGATGTCCGAAATGTACGCGCTTGATCCGGGGGTGCCGATCTTTCGACTTCTCCGTTACTTCTGGAATGCGGATGAGCGAGCCCACGGAGAGTTTGCGCTCCTGGCGGCCATGGCGCGTGATCCCCTTCTGCGAGCCACCGCACCGGTTGTTCTCGCGCTACAGGGCGGGCAGGAACTGGCCCGGCAGCAGATGACGGATGCAATCCGGGCCAATGTCGGCGACCGATTGAACGATGACAGCCTTGATAAAGTGGTCCGGAATACGGGTTCCTCCTGGACCCAGTCCGGGCACCTGCTTGGCCGTGGGCGGAAGAAACGGGTCAAGATCGACCCGACACCGGCTTCGGTTGCTTTTGCGTTGCTCTTGGGTTACCTGCTGGGGACGCGCGGACAGAACCTGTTTGAGACGCTCTTTGCGCGTGCTCTGGACCGCGAGGCAAATGAACTGGCTTTTCTAGCCATGGACGCCAAGCGATTGGGGTTCCTGGACATCAAGAGTAGCGGCGGTCTGACGGTGATTTCGTTCGATGGCATTTTGAACGAACAGGAAAAGAGGTTCTGCTATGGCGCGCATTGAGGAACTGGTTGCCAACTACAAGGCGCACATCTCGGCGCCCTGGCAGAAGAATCTGGCCGGCGCTCAGAAGACCATCTTCGTGGTTTACCCGAAGGTGGATGAGCGTCGCTTGAGGGCGCGATTGGAATTGTTCGAGATCGCCACCAAGGAGGCCGGTCATACCTGGTACCTGTTCGACTTCACGACGACGTTCGCCCGGTGGATGGCCGGTACCGACTACCGGGACGAATACTTTCGGGAGCCGGCGGATCTCGGATTGAAACTGGAGACCGATTTCCTGCACTACGCCGCCTCTCAACTGCGCGATGCGTTGACGGACGCCAAAGCGGATGAGAACAGCGTCGTAGCGGCTTGCGGCGTTGCGAGCCTGTACGGTTTCTCGCGTGTGTCGCTGTTGTTGAAGGAGGTGGAACAGGCCATTCGTGGCCGTTTGGCGCTGTTCTTCCCTGGAGAGTTCGAGAACAACAACTACCGGTTATTGGACGCCCGCGACGGGTGGAATTATCTGGCGGTGCCTATCACTCTGCATTCAGGAGGTGAACTATGATTCGCAATAAAGACCTGTTCGAGCGCGACCCAACCAAGACCAAGTTGTTGAACGATGGCGTGGCAGCGGTAAAGGACGCTGTGACGGCGCAGGAACTGGAGACCCTGCGCTTTGAGTTGTCGCACTTTGTCTGCGAAGGCCAGTACAAGGAAGGCATCATCCGCATCCTTGAATCGTACATCGCGAACATCACATCGGCATCGCAACCGGCCGCCTGGATTAGCGGCTTCTTCGGCAGCGGTAAGTCCACCCTGGAAAAGATTGCCCGGCACCTGTGGGTTGACACGAAGTTCCCCGACACGGGCGAGACGGCGCGGGGGTTGACGCATCTTCCGGCGGAAGTGAAGGAACTGCTTAAGGAACTGGACACGCTGGGCACGCGGTTTGGCGGGCTGCATTCGGCGGCGGGTGCCCTGCCGGCCGGCGGCGGCATGAATGTACGGCTGGCGGTGTTGGGAATCGTTTTCCGGTCCAGAGGGTTGCCGGAATCGTTGCCCCAGGCGCAATTCTGCTTGTGGCTCAAGAAGTCCGGCAACCTTGAGAAGGTGCGCAAGAGTATCGAGGCGGCCGGGAAGGATTTCCTGAAGGAATTGAACGACCTCTATGTCAGTCCGTTGATCGCCAAGGCCGTGATGGCCGCCGACCCTGAGTTTGCGGCGGACGAAAAGAAGGCCCGCGAAGCGCTGCGCGCACAATTTCCCCGGCGCGAAACGGTGACGGACGCCGAATTCATCGGGACCATGCGGGAGGTCCTGGAGTTGAACGGTAAGTTGCCGTGCACCTTGATCGTCCTGGATGAAATCCAACTCTACATCGGCGACAATCCCCAGCGGTCCCTGGACGTGCAGATGATCGCGGAGGCGCTGTGCAAGCAGATGGACAGTCGGATCATGCTCGTGGGTGCTGGGCAAACGGCACTGGCCGGGTCCGATCCCCTTCTGCAACGGTTGCGGGATCGATTCAAGATCAGCGTGGAGTTGTCCGACGCGGACGTGGAGACGGTGACCCGGCGTGTCGTCCTGGCCAAGAAGGCGGATAAGCGCAAGGTGATTGAGGACATGTTGGAAGCCAACGCTGGCGAGGTGGATCGGCACCTGGCCTCGACCAAGATCGGGCCGCGCGAAGAGGATAAGAAGGTCCGCGTGGACGACTATCCTCTCCTGCCGGTGCGGCGGCGGTTCTGGGAACGGGTCCTGCGCTCGATTGACGTGCAAGGCACGGCGGCGCAACTGCGCACACAGCTTCGAATCGTGCATGATGCGGTCCGCGGGCTGGCCGAGCGATCGGTCGGCACGGTGCTGGCGGCAGATTGCATATTCGATCAACTGCAGCCGATCCTGCTCCAGACCGGGTTTCTTCCGCGTGAGATCGACGAAACCATTCGGAATCTGCGGGACGGCAGCAAGGATGGCGAATTGGCGAGCCGGTTGTGCGGGTTGGTGTTCCTGATCCGAAAGTTGCCTCGGGAAAAAGTGGCGGATTGCGGTGTGCGCGCCAAGGCGGAAATGCTGGCGGACCTGCTGGTCGAGGACCTTGAAAAGGATGGCGCCCGGCTGCGGCGCGACATCCCGAAGATTCTGGATAAGTTGGTTGCGGATAGTAAATTGATCAAGGTGGACGATGAATACAGTCTGCAAACCCGCGAGAGCAGCGAATGGGAAGCGGAGTTCCGTCGCCGGTTTTCGGGCCTGAACAGCGATCTGACGAGCGTGAATGCCAAGCGCACAGGTCTCCTGAGCGCCGAATGCACGAAGGCGCTGACAAATGTGAAGATACCGCATGGGCTGAGCAAGATCGCACGGCCGCTTCTCATTCATGTCGGGGGCGATGCGCCCGTTGTGGATGGCACTGAAGTGCCGGTCTGGATTCGTGACGGCTGGGACGTGAGCGAGAGCATGGTGCTTTCGGACGCGCGCAAGGCTGGCGCGGATTCCCCCTGCGTCTTCGTGCACATTCCGAAGGCGAGCGCAGAGGATTTGAAGAAGGCCCTGGTGGAGTTCGAGGCGGCGAAGCAAACCTTGGATGTGAAGGGCATTCCGACCACGACCGAAGGGAACGAGGCGCGGTCGGCGATGGAAACCCGGCGGGCGACGGCGGAAAGCAACAGGGATCGAATCATCCGGGACCTGATCACCAGCGCCAAGGTATTCAAGGGCGGCGGGTCGGAAGTCATCAACATCGATCTCGTGGAAAAAGTGAAATCCGCGGCATCCGATGCACTGGATCGTCTGTTCCCGAATTTCAAAGATGCGGATGACAGCCGATGGAACACGGTCATCAACCGGGCCAAAGCCAAGGACGGCAATGCTCTACAGGCGGTGGATTGGAAGGACGTGCCGGAGAAACACGCGGTTTGTGCCGCCCTCCTGGCGGCGATTGGAGCGGGGAAGAAGGGCAAAGACCTGCGCGATCAATTCGAGGCGGCGCCCTATGGCTGGCCGCGTGACGCGATCGACGGCGCACTGATCACCCTTCACACCGTGGGCCATGTGCGCGCCATGCACAAAGGGACGGTACTCACGGCTGGACAACTCGACCAAGCCAAGGTCCCCGTGACTGATTTCCGCACGGAGACGGTGGCGATCCCGGTAAAGGACAAGATCAAACTGCGCAAGTTGTTCCAGGACGCCGGGCTGAAGTTCAAACCGGACGATGAACTCGCGGTATTGGGCGAGCAATTCCTTGGAGTGATGGAAGACGTGGCCGGCAAGGCCGGTGGCGATGCCCCGATGCCGGCGTGCCCGAAGACAACGATAGTGGACACGATACGCGCGCTGGCGGGCAATGAGATGCTGGCGGCGATTCTCAAGGAACACGACGAACTCAAGAAGCTACTGGGCGAATGGCAGGACCTGGCGAAACGCGCCGAGAAGCGCAGGCCGGCGTGGGAGACGTTGACGGACTTGCTGGATCACGCGAACGGTTTGACGGAAGCCGTCGAGTTGGCGGCAGAGGCCGATGCGATTCTCGACGAGCGCCGGCTTTTGGAGGACAGCGACCACGTGTCCTCCGTCCATGACAAGGTTGTGAAACTGCTGCGGGCAGCGTTGAAGAAGGCGCACGCGGCGACGAAGGATGTCTACGACCGTGAGATGGAATCCCTGGAAGCCAACGTGAGTTGGAAGAAGACGAAGAAGGCGGACCAGGCGCGGCTGTTGCAGGAAGCGGGGATCATTGAGGTGGGCGACCTGGACGTGGGGAATGACGCGACCTTGATCACGGCCCTATCGGAGCGGTCATTGCCCGTGTGGTCAGCAACGGCCGACGCCCTGCCGGAGCGGTTTCGGCAGGCGGCCTTGGCAGCCGCCAAACTGTTGGAGCCGAAGGTTCAGAGCGTGAAGTTGAAGAGTGGTACGCTCAAGACCTCCGAGGACATAACAGCGTGGCTGGCCGAGACGGAAAAGGATCTCGTGGCCAAGCTGAAAAAGGGGCCGATTGTGATCGGGTAAACAACATTGAAGGAGACAGCACATGCCCGTGTTCATTTCACATAGGACTGCCGATAACGCCATTGCGTTGCAAGTCGCTTTACGCTTGCGAACCAAGCACGGCATTACCGTCTACATTGATGACATAGATCAGGAAGTCAAGAAAGCCCAAGGCACGGCCGCGATAACGGCGCTACTGGTGAGGCGAATCAATGCGTGCACCAACCTACTCGCGATCGTCTCACAGAACACCCAGGGATCCTGGTGGGTTCCTTTTGAGATCGGTGTGGCACGGCAGTCGCCGCGGGCAATCACCACGATGACGAATCAGACAGACGAGACCCTTCCAAAGTTCCTCCTGGAGTGGCCTCGGCTTCGCGGCGATACGGCAGTTGATGTCTTCGCGCAACTCTATAAGTTGCACAGTCGAGTACTCACTGAACGGGTATTGCAGAAACAGGGTTCGGTTCTGGAACAGATCAGCAGTGTTGATCAATTCAATACGACACTGAAGCGGGCGCTGGGACAGTGAGAGGGAAGAAACCATGAGTTACAATAACGATCAGCGAACTGGTTTGCAGGCGCCCAATCTTCGCTCACTCCTTGCGGTGCAACCCACTGGGCTGAGACCGTTTGGTCTCAATTCCATTCTCGCGGCGAAGCCCAAAGTGTTCGTGAGCTACCATCACCAGCGTGACCAGGGGTATTATGACAAATTCATGAGAATCTTTGCGGACGGTTACGACATCATCACCGACACGTCCATAGAACGGCGCATCGGCAGTGATGACGTGAGTTACCAGCAGCAGGTTATTCGAGAGGACCACATCACGGGGAGTTCGGTGACGGTTGTACTCTGCGGGCCGGAGACATGGAAGCGTCGTTGGATCGACTGGGAGATTCACATGACGCTGAACAAGCAACACGCGCTGCTCGGGATTGCCTTGCCCACGGCCACAGTGAATGCACGCGGTCAGGTCATCGTTCCTGATCGCCTTTGTGCCAACATCACCAGCGGCTTCGCCCAGTGGATGCAATGGACCGAATCCCCCCAGATTCTGAAAGCGGCAATCGATGCGGCAAAGATCAAGGCGCAACAGACTCGCTACATTGACAACTCCGCGCCGCGAATGGAGAGGAGCCGTTCATGAACACGAATACAGTCGGCGCAACCGAGTTAAACCTTTTGACATGGAATGGCTGGGGCTTTGAGGTGCGTGTGGGGCTTCTCTGGTTTTTGGTAGCGGTTGTTGCCGGCGTCCTGGTTTGGTGGGTACTGCCTTGGGTAAGACGGAAACACTTAAGAGGCTTCCGGACGAAGGCGGTGAAGCTGACATTCAAGGGAGTAGAATGGGAAATCTGCCCTGACATCGAAACAAGGCGCGTTGCTCACCAGGCGTGGGTAGAGATCAAAAGCCGCAAGGTTGGGCTTCCGTTTGAGGAGGGCTCTGATGTCATCGTCGAGGTATACAACTCCTGGTATCAGGTATTTGGCGTGTTGCGCGACCTAGCCAAAAGCATTCCGGCGGATAGGCTTAAGGATTGTGACGACACCAGGAACGTCGTGGGTTTGTTGATGCGGTCACTTAACGAGGGGCTTCGTCCTCATCTGACGATATGGCAAGCCAAGTTCCGGCGTTGGTATGAGGTCGCTCTGACGCAGGATGCGAACAAGGGTAAGTCTCCTCAGGAGATCCAGAGTCTCTATCCGCAATACGATGAACTTGTGCGTGACCTTCGGAAGGTCAACGAGGAATTTGTGAGGTTTGCGGATTCCCTGGAAAGAATTGTGCAGCGAGATCCCTGAAGCAACGCAACGGCCAGAAGCGGAAGAAGGACCGGTTACGATTGGAGAAACCATGCGAGAGAAGGCACTGACATATTTGAGGACAGCTCTGGGCCGGCCGGATGCGGATTTCCGGGAAGGGCAATGGGAAAGTATCCAGTCCATCCTGGCGCGGCGGCGACTGCTGGTGGTGGAACGGACTGGCTGGGGAAAGAGCATGGTCTACTTCCTTGCCACCCGGCTATTGCGTGATGAGGGTGCGGGTGTAAGCCTCCTGATTTCCCCCCTACTTTCCTTGATGCGGAACCAGCTTGAAGCGGCGGCCCGGATCGGTGTGCGAGCCGCGTCGATCAACTGCACGAACCCTGAGGACTGGGATCGGATTGAGCAAGAACTGCGCAACAACCAGATTGACATCCTGTTGGTGTCGCCTGAACGCTTGGCTAACGAGGCGTTTCGCCAAGGGGTGCTGGCGCACATTGCCGAACGTGTGGGTCTTTTCGTAGTGGACGAGGCGCACTGCATATCAGACTGGGGCCACGATTTCCGGCCAGACTACCGTCGCATCGTGCGCATCTTGCAGGCTCTGCCGGGAAACATCCCGGTGCTGGCCACGACGGCGACGGCCAATGATCGCGTAGTTGCGGATGTGATTACGCAGTTGGGCACCGGGATTCAGCTTGTTCGGGGGCCACTCGTGAGAGAGAGTCTGAAACTCCAGAATATCACGATGGCAAGTCCTGCTGCACGTATGGCCTGGCTTGCCAAGACTATTCCTTCAATCGCAGGTAGCGGTGTTGTGTATGTACTTACGAAGGCTGACGCTGATAGGATCACGCAATGGTTGCGGGAGAATGGTATCGATGCCCGGCCTTACTACAGTGGCGTGTTGCCCGGACCCGACGATAGGGAATTGCTGGCCACTGCTTTGCCCAAGTTGGGACTAGACATTACTGCGTACAGCAAACTGAAGGAGAAGGATCAGTCCAACTATTTCCGAATAGTACTCGAAAACGCCCTCATCGCAAATCACGTCCGCGTTCTTGTGGCCACTGTGGCGTTGGGAATGGGCTTCGACAAGCCTGACCTTGCGTTCGTCATCCATTTCCAGCGGCCAGCGTCAGTTGTACACTACTATCAACAGGTAGGCCGTGCCGGCCGAGCGGTAGACGAGGCGTTGGGCGTGCTGTTGCACGGCGAAGAGGACGATCATATTGCTGACTACTTCATTCGAAACGCGTTTCCCCCGCAGAGCCACGTTGATGCCATCCTTAAGGAGTTGGCAAAGGCTGAAGATGGGTTGTCGGCGCCAGCGTTGGAAGCACGGCTCAACCTAAGACATGGACAGATCGAGAGCGCACTGAAATATCTGTCTGTAGAATCCCCGGCGCCGGTCGTAAACATTGATTCCAGACTACGGCTCACGGCTGCTGCGAAGTCATACTCGGTCAACCGCGAGTATGTGGAAGCGATTACGGTAATACGCCGGCGAGAGCAGGCGCAAATGCAGGCGTATATGGAGCATAAGGGTTGTCTGATGGAGTTTCTTTCGCGGGCACTGGATGATCCCCACGCCGGACGGTGCGGGAAGTGCGCCCAGTGTATAGGTGCGCCTTTGCTCAACCCCGACTACGATCACGGTCTGGCGAACCGCGCGGCAATCTTCCTGAAGCGAAGCCACCAGACGCTCGACCCTCGGAAGCTCTGGCCTTCCGGAGGCGCCCTCCCGACGTACGGGTTCACCGGAAGGATCGGCGATGCGCTCCGTGCACAGGAAGGCCGCGCGTTGAGTCTCTGGCGGGACGCCGGCTGGGGGCGCATGGTGGCCGTAGGCAAGTATGACCACGGACGTTTCGACGATGAACTGGTCGGGGCTTGCGTGGAGATGATTCGTGAATGGCAGCCGACCCCGGCTCCCGAGTGGGTTGCCTGCATTCCCTCATTGAACCGTCCGGAGTTGGTGCCCAATTTCGCGCAACGGTTGGCCGCTGCCCTGGGGTTGCCCTTTCACCCTTGCATTCAGAAGGCGAAGGCCAACCCGCCGCAGAAGGAAATGCAGAATAGTTTCCAGCAAGCTCGCAACCTGGATGGGGTATTTGTCGTAGCGCCGCGAAGCGTGCCCAATGGACCGTGTTTCCTGATTGATGACATGACGGACTCCGGGTGGACCTTTACGGTGGCGACAACTGTCTTGCGGCAAGCCGGGTGTTCAGCCGTTTTCCCGTTGGCCTTGGCATTGAACTCGCCGCGAATGGATTGAGGTGAACCATGTACACGATGAGCGAAGACGCAAAAGCGATCCTGTTGTTGTGCGGGCATCTGGGTGGAGAAAGCGGTGTGACGCCGTTGGGCCAGCGTGAATATACGCAGGTTGTGCGGTGGCTTGTGGGCAAGGCTTTGCGGCCTGCCGATCTTCTCGTGCCAGAACATGTGCCTTCGTTGGCACGTGAAGCGGGGCTTGACGAACTGCGGCTTGCGACACTCTTGAAACGCGGCGTCAAACTCGGGTTTGCTGTGGAACAATGGAACCAAAGCGGCATCTGGGTCATCTGCCGAAGCGATCCGGATTACCCGGCACGATACAAGACGCACTTGAAGGAGAAGGCTCCTCCGATCCTATTTGGGGCGGGAGAACGCTCTCTGTTGCGGGGCGGCGGTCTCGCCATTGTCGGCTCGCGGGACGTGGACGCCGTGGGGGAGGCGTTTGCCCGCGATGTGGCCGAGCGATGCGGGCGCGAAGGCATGGCCGTAGTATCTGGTGGGGCGCGTGGGGTGGATCAGGTTGCCATGTCCAGCGCTCTGGAAGCCGGCGGCGTAGTGCTGGGGGTTTTGGCGGATACGTTGCTCAAACGAAGCGTATCCCGTGATTCCCGCGGCGCGCTGGCTGATGGGCGGCTGTTGTTGATTTCACCCTACCATCCCGAAGCAGGGTTCAACGTCGGCAATGCGATGGGGCGAAACAAATTGATCTATGCCCTGGCTGACTACGGGCTGGTCGTGAGCGCCGATCACAAGAAAGGCGGCACGTGGGAGGGGGCTGAAGAGGAACTCAAGCGCGAACCGGGGCGGCCGGTGTTCGTGCGAGCCGGCGAGAATGTGCCCAAAGGCAATCTGGAGTTGATCAAGATGGGTGGGCGGGCGTTCCCGGCGCTCACGTGGACCGGGAACCTACGCGAGGCGTTCGACGAAGCGATTCAGGCGACCCCACCCGCCGTCACGCTGGTGATGCCCGAGTTGCCAGTGGCGGCAACGACCGAACCTCCGAAGTCGGTCGAGCCCGAACCGGTGAAGGAGCCAGTGCGCGAGATGGCGGTGGTAATGGAGTCGCCTCCCGTGTTGACAACACCGTCAGCGCCGCCGGTTCTGCCGGCCACGGTGTTGGAGGCCGTAAATCCGTTGATCGTGCGGGCGTTGGATAAGGCGCGGACGTTGGACGAGTTGGCGAAGGTGCTGAAGGTCCGGAAGCCGCAAATACAGGACTGGGTGAAAGCGCTTGTCGCCGAGGGCGTGCTGACCGAGCAGGTCAAGCGGAAGGTCAAGAAGGTGGCCGTGCGCAAGCCAGGCGAGGAGTTGATGTTGTCATGAACACACTCTCAACGGAACTACGGAACAAGTTGGAACGGACGTGCATTGCCGCGCGTAACCTGGCGGAGACGGCGGCCAACGCAGCGTTGGAAGCCGTAGCTGTGCAGCATACGGAAGCGTACGCGCACATGACGCGCGAGCAGAAGGATTTGCGGAACAAGCTCCGCGCCCACGCCCGTCAACTGGGTGATGTTCAGGATACGAAGGGGAACCTTGCCCTTGGACATCTGGCCCACGAGTGCGCATATGAGCATTGGCACCGGATGCTATTCGCCCGATTCCTGGCTGAAAACAGCCTTCTGATCCCGCCCGAACTCGGGACGCCGGTGACGCTGGAGGAATGCAAGGAGCTGGCGAAGGAAGCGAAGACGAACCTGTGGGCGTTGGCCGGACGGTATGCGCAGGCCATGTTGCCAGAGGTATTCCGGGCGGATGATCCCGTGCTGCAAGTGCCTCTCGCCCGAGAGGATCAACTGAAGTTGGAAGCGATGCTCAACGATCTGCCGGCGGGCGTCTTCACCGCCAGCGACAGTCTGGGTTGGTGTTACCAGTTCTGGCAGGCTGAGCGTAAGGATGAGGTCAACGCATCCGGCAACAAGATCGGTGCGGATGAACTGCCGTCCGTGACGCAGTTGTTCACGGAAGACTACATGGTGGACTTCCTTCTGGATAACACGCTTGGGGCGTGGTGGTGGGGGCGCCAGAAGGCTGAAGGCGGAAGGGTGAAGGCTGAGCCGAAAACGGAAGAGGAATGCCGGAAGTTGATCGCACTGCCGGGGTGCCCGTGGAAGTACCTGCGGTTCGTGAAGGATGAGAAGTCCGGATGGCGGCCGGCGGCGGGGACGTTCGAGGGGTGGCCGAAGACGGCGAAGGAACTCAAGTGTCTGGACCCGTGCATGGGAAGCGGGCATTTCGTGGTAGCGATGTTTGAGCGACTGGTCGCGTTGCGGATCGCGGATGATAATCTCGACGAAAAGGATGCGGTGGCGGCGGTGATTCGCGACAACCTGTTCGGGTTGGAGATTGATCCCCGTTGCACGCAGATCGCCGCGTTCAACCTAGCCCTGGCCGCGTGGCGGCGCGTGGGGCATTGTCCCCTTCATGGCATGAACCTTGCCTGTTCGGGCCTCGCGCCTAATGCGAGGAAGGAGGACTGGCTCAAGTTGGCTGGCAAGAGCGAGAAGTTGCAGCGCGGCATGGAACGGCTTTACCAGTTGTTCCAGAAAGCACCGGAGTTGGGTAGTCTGATTAATCCCCGTGTTGGTGAGGGTGACCTTCTGATCGCTGCCTTCCACGAGTTGCAGCCATTGATGGAAAAAGCATTTGCCCAGGAGTCAGACGATGACTCGGCGCATGAGCTTGCCGTTGCGGCGCGGGGCATGGCGAAGGCGGCGGAACTACTTAGTGGTCAGTTCACCTTGGTTGCGACGAACGTGCCTTATCTGGGGCGTAGTAAACAGGGCGAGATACTGAAGGAACATCTGGAGTCCTTCTACACCTTCGGGAGATCTGACCTTGCCACTGGGTTCGTTCTGAGGTGCATGGAGTTCTGTGCCCCTTGTGGATCCACGGCTTTGGTGTCAACGCAGTACTGGTTGTTTCTTGCGACCTACAAGAAATTGAGGAAAGACCTAATTACACGGGTGCAATGGGATCATGTGGCACGGTTGGGCGCGGGAGCTTTTGAGACCATTTCCGGGGAAGTGGTTAACGTCGCGCTCCTTGTCTTGACCGCCGAAGAGCCCACATGTGGGCACGAATTCTCCTGCATAGACGTGTCTGCGGAATCCTCTCCTGACGAGAAAGCTGTTCGGCTGTTGAGTGGTTCGATAGCACGACGAGACCAGAATAGGCAATTGAGTAACCCCGACCAAAAGATTGTCTTGGAAGATCTGGACGTGAGTTCGCGCTTTGGTGATGCGGTGGAGGTCTCCGAAGGGCTTCATACCGGGGACTATCCTCGTTTTGGGCGAAAGCATTGGGAAGTCTGTGCGCTCGGGAAGAGTTGGGCACCTCAGCAAGGAGGGACGGAAGCTTCGGATGGCGGAGGCGGGTGTGAGCATATTCTGCTGTGGGAAGGTGGTGCTGGGCAGCTCATCCAGTTTGTGAGTGAACGGTTAGATGGGCAACCATTGTCGATGTGGATTAAGGGCGAATCGGTGTGGGGCCGGCGAGGGGTTTCTGTAGGAACGATGAGTGCCCTTAAACACTCGCCCTATTACGGGGCAGTGTTTACTCACGGCATCGTGGCGGTCGTGCCGAACGAACCGCTCGACCTCCCGGCCGTCTATGCGTTCTGCGAATCGGATGATTTCCGCGCACTGGTAAGGCAGTTAGATCAGAAGGTGTGTGTGGCGCGGGCATCCTTCGAGGGCATTCCGTTTGATTTAGCCCACTGGCAAAAGGTCGCGGCCAAGAGGTATCCCAAAGGTTTGCCAACACCCTTTTCAAACGATCCAACACAATGGTTGTTCGACGGGCATCCGAAGGGATCGGACAATCCTTTGCACGTGGCCGTGGCGCGGTTGCTCGGGTATCAGTGGCCCCGGCAGACGGGTTCATCTTTTCCGGACTGTCCGGCGCTTGGGGCGGATGGTCTGGAGAAACTGGCAGATAACGATGGCATCGTGTGCATTCCATCGGTTCGCGGTGAGGAGCCGGCGGCGGATCGGTTGCGGAAGTTACTGGCGGCGGCATACGGCAAGGAATGGAAGCCGACCAGTGAGCGCGATCTGATTCGCGCGGCGGGTTCGGAAGCCGATGACTTTGACGAGTGGCTCCGGGACGACTTCTTTGAACAGCACTGCGACCTTTTTCATCAACGGCCATTCCTCTGGCACATCTGGGACGGACGGAAGCGGGACGGGTTTCACGTTATCGTCAACTATCACAAGTTGGCTGGGCCCAAAGGCCGGAAGTTGCTGGAGAGTCTGACGTTCGCCTATCTCGGCGAATGGATCACGAAACAGAAGGACAGCGAGAAACGGGGCGAGGATGGTGCGGAAGAACGACTGGCGGCGGCGCTGGAACTGAAGAAGCGGCTGGAAGCGATCCTGGAGGGAAATCCGCCGTTCGACCTCTTCGTGAGATGGAAACCGTTGGCGAAACAGGCGATCGGCTGGGAGCCGGACATCAACGATGGTGTGCGGATGAATATCCGGCCGTTCCTGGCCGATGACCTGCCTAAGGGGAAGAAGGGCGCGGGTATCCTGCGCGCGAAGCCGGGAATCAAGTGGGATAAGGACCGGGGTAAAGAGCCGGCGCGGGAGAAGAAGGAATTCCCCTGGTTCTGGGCTGGCGGGAAGTTCACCGGCGACCGGTTGAACGATGTCCACCTGACGAACGACCAGAAGCAGAGGGCGAGGAAGGAATGATTTCCGCCTCCGTCGCAAGGAAACCAAAACGATGAATCAGCAGGCAACAGGACAGACCGAACTGCCGCTTGAGACTGCGGAGTCCAAGGCGGTGAAGGCGGCGGTTCTTGCACTGCTCGATGCAGGCCGGCAACCGTCGGCATGGGAACTCCTTGGCGAAGTGACCGCGAAGGTCGGATGGAAGGCACGTTGGGACTTGCTGGCAGTATTGGAGGAACTGGGTGAGAGCAAGGAGCATGTCGGTTCCTTGCGTGCATATTGCCGGTCCATGCGAGCTTCGGACGACCTGGCGGAGGCGTTGCGCGGCGAAGGTGCGCCCGAAAAGGAGATTGTCTCCTCGATAGATTCCTTGTTGCAGCAGAGCAAATCATATCGGGGCAGTGCCGAGTTTCAGGACATGGTCAATTTCATGGGGCTTTTCCGCGAGTATGCCCCTTTCAACAACATGCTGGTGCGGGTGCAGAATCCAACCTGTAGTTTCTACGCGACGGGAACGGATTGGGAGCGGAATTTCAAGCGGTGCCTGAAAGAGGATGCGCGGCCCATGCTGATCCTGGCGCCCATGCACCCTGTGATGCTGGTATATGATCTGGACCAGACGGACGGGCCCCCACTGCCGAAAGAGATCACCGATTTCGGGAAGTTCGAGGGAGAATGGAACCCGGACTGGCTACGGCGGATGGCAGAGAACGCGGCGGTGCATGACAGGATTCGAGTGGATTTCAAGACGCTATCCTCAACCAATGCCGGCTTTGCGACGATTGCTGCGGGTGGCGGCGAGTGGAAGATGCGGATTGCCATCCATGATGGACTCGATGAGCCCAGCCGTTTTGGCGTGCTGTGCCATGAACTGGCGCACATTTACCTGGGGCACCTGGGGAGCGACAAGGATCACTGGTGGCCAAGCCGGCGGGAACTGAGCCGGCGGACGGTGGAGGTGGAAGCGGAGGCGACGGCGTTCATCGCGGCATCTCGGTTTGCACTGAAGGGCGCGAGTGCGCGGTATGTGTCCCGATACTTGGGGAACAACCCGATCCCGGCGAGCGTGTCGCTGGACCTTGTAGCCAAGGTTGCTGGTCGGCTGGAAAAGATGGCGAAAGAGACCATGCGTGCGCGGCGTGACCGCCGCGCCGGTGGAGGACGCGAGGAGACATGACGACGATCTGCAAAGGCGGGAGCTTTATCGAAGCCGTGCGGGAAAGCCTCGGCGTTGCCGGGCGCTTCAACTCGGGCGACGCGGTTGCGCCGGCGGCAATCCTGTGGACAGACGCCGACGGGGAATGGCGGCCTGTCGCGGCGCGGTTACAGAGTCTGATGCCGGAGTTGCTGGTGCTTGGCGCCTTCGAGCCGGAACAGCGGACGGGGCCCGCGATCTGGATGCGGTGTGTGATTGAGGGCACCCTGGATGACCCCAAACTACCGGCGAATACCGTGCCTGTTCTCTATCTGCCAGGCGTAAGCCGGCAGGTCCTACGGTCCCCCGAAGACTGTCCTGACGATCTGAAGCCCCTGGTGGAACTGCAGTATCGCGGCGCGGTCTGGACGCAAACGAACGGCAAGGACTGGACGGTCGAGGCGTTCCTGATGTCGGAGGGCGGTGGACTGGGGCTGGAGGTGGCGCGGGACCAGAAGACGCGGCAGTCAATGCTGGGGGCGCTCGATGCGTTGGCGACGACACCGATTGCCTCGCTGCACGGACACCGGTTGGAGGCAGAAGACTTCGACAAGTTGATGGTGGGCGATACGGTCCGGGACTTGTTGGTGTGGATCAGCGATGCCGCCGGCTGCAAGGAGGAATGGGATGCCGGGCGCTGGGCGGCATTCAAGTCGCGCTGTCAGGAGGAGTACAAGTTTGATCCGGAAGCCGATGGTGACATTGTGGCGGCGGAGCGCTTGGGGATGCGCCAGGGGCAATGGGCAGACGTGTGGCGGCGGTTCACGGAGTCGCCCGCGCTCTATCCGGGCGTGCCGGCGGCGTTGCGCCGGGCGAAGCCGGCGACGCTGCTCTTTGACCGGGAAGCATGGCCGGATGAAAACGAGAAGGATGAGGCGAGTCTCCGGCAGGCTTTGATCGCTTTGCAGAAACGGTCCCCAGTAGAGGCGCGTAAGGCGATTCTCGATCTGGATGCGCAGCATGGGGCGCGCCGGGCGTGGGTTTGGGCGCGGATGGGACTGTCTCCCCTGGCCGGTGGGTTGGAGCACCTCAAAATGCTGGCAGAAACCGCTGCAACACCCTTGGGCGGCGAAACCCCGGACATGATGGCGAAGGGTTACATCGAAGGGGCGTATCGCGCCGACGATGCCGTGTTACGGGCCATGGCGAGCGTGAAGGCCGCAGAGGACCAGGACGCCGTGAATGCGGCGATCCGGGCGATCTACATCGGATGGTTGGACGATACGGCCCGGAACTTCCAGACGGCGGTGGCGAAAACGCCGTTGCCCCAGAGTTCGGGGTTGAAAGATGGGCTTGTGGCGGCAGAGCCGGCGGAGTGCCTTCTCTTTGCTGACGGGCTGCGATACGACGTGGCACAGCGGCTCCTTTCGAAGGCGCATGAGCGGCAAATCGATGCAACGGAAGGGTATCGCTGGGCGGCGGTGCCCAGCGTGACCCCGACGGCGAAACCGGCGGTGACGCCGGTCGCGGGGTCGGTCGTTGGCGAACAGGCGGGCGCGGACTTCTATCCCGTCATGGCCGACACAAAGAAAGCGGTGAATGCCGCGTGTGTCCGGGACCGGATTGCCGGCGAAGGTTACCAGGTCCTACACGGGTTGGATGCCGGGCAGGCGGCGGCCGAGAATGCGCGGGGGTGGTCGGAATCCGGTGAGTTCGATGGCCTGGGGCACAAGTTGCAGGGGAAGTTGGCCGGACACATTGACGAGCAGGTGGATCTGCTTCTGGATCGGATCATCCATCTGCTGGAAGCGGGATGGCGGACGGTGCGCGTGGTGACCGATCACGGGTGGTTGCTTGTCCCCGGCGGGCTTCCGAGTTTGCCGATGAAGAAATATCTGACGGAGTGCAAGTGGGCGCGGTGCGCTGTCATCAAGGCGGGATCGCCAACAGACCTGCCAACGGCCGGGTGGTTCTGGGATCCATCACAGGCGATTGCTTTCGCGCCGGGCGCGTATTGTTTCGTGACCGGTACAGAATATGCGCATGGCGGATTGAGTTTGCAGGAGTGCCTGACCCCGGACCTCACCTTTTCCAATGCGGTAGCCGGGAAGGCCGTGGTGGTGGCCATCGAGAGCGCGCAGTGGATGGGGTTGCGGTGTCGCGTGACGATTCTGCCGGCGGCGCCCGGGCTCTCGGCCTGTCTTCGGGACAAGGCGAGCGACCCGAAGACGGGAATATGCGCACCGAAGCCTTTCGATGCGGAAGGACGGGCGGGGTTGCTGGTTGAGGATGAAGCCAAGGCCGGTGTGGCAACGAGCCTGGTGGTCTTCGACGCGACCGGACGTGTTTTGTGCAAGCAAGCGACGATGGTGGGAGGCGAATCATGAGTATCACTCTGGACACTCTGGACAAATTGGGCGCAGCAGCCTTTCAAGGTTACCTGGTGCGGAAGGACCTGGTGCGGCGATACAGCAAGCAATACCCGGTGCCTACGTATGTGGTGGAGTTCCTGCTCGGGCGGTATTGCGCGACCACGGACGAGAAGGAGATTGAAGAGGGTCTCCAGATCGTGGAACGGCAGCTCAAGGACCGGACTGTCCGGAGCGGGGAGCAAGAACTGTTCAAAGCGCGGGCGCGTGAGAAGGGTGCGATCAAGTTGATCGACCTGGTGAAGACGCGACTCGACGCGAAGAACGATTGTTTTCTGGCCGAACTGCCAAGCCTGGGCATTCGTGACGTGAGGATCGGCGACGCGCTTGTGCATGAACACGAACGCATGCTCACGGACGGGTTCTATGCGGAAGTGAACCTGACCTATGACGCGGCGATCGCGCAGGAGAAGAACGGTCGGCCCTTTGCCATCGACAGTCTGCGGCCGATTCAGTTGTCGAAGCCGAATGTACTGGAGACGCTGGAGCAAGGGCGGAAGCAGTTCACGCTCCCGCAGTGGATCGATTTCCTAATACGGTCGATTGGGCTTGAGCCTGGTTCCCTTTCCGAGCGGGCGAAATGGGTGACGGTGCTGCGCATGGTTCCGTTCGTGGAGCGGAACTTCAATATGGTGGAACTGGGGCCACGCGGGACCGGCAAGAGTCATCTCTTCCAGCAGATATCCCCCTATTCGCACCTGATCTCCGGTGGCAAAGCGACGGTGGCGAAGATGTTCGTGAACAACAGCAACGGGCAGCGCGGGCTGGTTTGTCTTTACGATGTGGTTTGCTTTGACGAGGTGGCCGGCATCTCCTTCGACCAGAAGGACGGTGTCAACATCATGAAGGGATATATGGCGGCCGGGGAATTCTCCCGTGGGAAGGAGAGCATTCGCGGATTCGGCGGCATTGTAATGGTTGGCAACTTCGACGTGGACGTTGAACAGCAGCAACGCATCGGGCACCTGCTCAGTCCTCTTCCGCCGGAAATGCGGGATGACACGGCCTTTATGGACCGGATTCACGCCTATGTCCCCGGATGGGAGTTTCCCAAGGTCAGTCCGCGTGACAATCTCACGGAGCACTTCGGGCTCGTGAACGACTTCCTGGCCGAATGCTGGAATCGGTTGCGTTCCGGGAGCCGGTTGGGGGCGATTCAAGGGCGTGTGAACTGGGGCGGTGCGTTGAGCGGGCGCGACATCGAGGCGGTCAGCAAGACCGTGAGCGGACTGGTCAAGTTGCTCTATCCCGATCCGACGATGGTGATTCCGGATGGTGAACTGGAAGTGGTAGTCCGGTTGGCATTGGAGAGCCGGCGGCGCGTCAAGGAACAGCAGAAGCGAATCCTGAAGACGGAATTCCGCAATACGCATTTCAGTTTCCACATGGGGGTGGACGGGGTTGAGCAGTTTGTGGCGACGCCCGAATTGCACAGCGATGCGGCCATCGAGAGCGATCCTTTGCCGCCGGGGCAGGTATGGGCGGTAAGTCCAGGGGGGAACGGGACCGCGCCGGCTTTGTACCGGATCGAAGCGGCAGCCGGGCCCGGCAGCGGCGTGCGTATCCTGAACGCACCGGTGCCGCCGGCGTTCAAGGAGAGCGTGCGATACGGCGAGCAGAATCTGTAC
Organism: uncultured Verrucomicrobiota bacterium; assembly: GCA_964535015.1. Classification (GTDB taxonomy): domain Bacteria; phylum Verrucomicrobiota; class Kiritimatiellia; order CAIKKV01; family CAITUY01; genus CAZDUS01. The sequence goes on from CAZHRU010000023.1 coordinate 26,045, forward strand.
ACACGGGCAAAGGAATTGGTTGGCGACCGCGATCCGCGGGCGCACGAGTTCTCCGTGCAACTTCGCGCCATGGACATGGATAATTCCGGACAGGGACTTGGGTTAGCGGTTTTGGTGGCACTGTGCGGGTCACTCATTGAACGAAGCACAAAGGGCGGGTTGATTGTGGTGGGTGCGCTGAACCTTGGCGGATCGGTGGAGATGTTGCCGAATGCGGTGGCTGTCGCGGAACTGGCTGTCGAGAAAGGCGCGACGACCCTGTTGATGCCGGTTGCCGCACGCCGGCAGTTGTTCGAGTTGCCGGATCAGTTGGCGACGAAGATCAGTATTGAGTTCTATGCGGACGCGGCGGATGCGTTCTTGAAGGCGATCCTTGAGTGACAATTCTGACCAGAAGTGAGTTTGAGGCACTTGAAGTTTCATGTCGCCCGATTCGGGTGGCATCGGGAGGGTTATTATGAACATCAGTGACGAACCAAAGCGTGACTCCGAGAGTGTCGCCTCGTGGGGGTCTTGCTACAGAAATGTAGAAATGATTGGGAAAGGCGGCAATGGGTGTGTGTACAAGGCTGAGCGTGTTGAGGATGGAAAGGTTGTGGCTCTAAAGGTGCTCAAGCGTGAGGAGCGTGTTTCAGAAGAAATTACTATTGCCAGCCAAGTTTCCCATCCATGTATCCTGTGTTACGTTCGCGAGCGCAAACTCCTAAAGGATCAACAGGTCCGTACTGTTCTGGAAGGGCCATATTTTGAAGGGCAACCACTATGGGGTCATGCGTCTGACATTCTTGCGAAATTGGCGTTCGATCAAAAAATGTCAATTGCCGCTGATGTTGCAGGGGCACTCTCCGAACTTCATAACCACCAGATCTTTCATCGTGATGTCAAACTGGAGAACATCCTTGTTTCTCTTTCAGCAGGTGGGTCATTGCAATGCCGTCTTATTGACTATGGGGTGGTAAAACTGGCTCAGAGTCGAGGCTTGACTAACGAGATGGAGTTCCTTGGAACAGAACGTACCTCGTCGCCTCGTGCGATGATGGGTTCAGCTCAATATTCTGCGGCTGACGATGTCTATTCTCTTGCCGTTACTGTTCTTGAGATGATCATCGGTCATCCGTGGTGGGATGGGTTGCCAAAGAAAGAGGTGCATGCGTATATGGGTAACAAACCCATAATGCAGATACTGCCCCAATTTTACCCCCATGTCACCGTGCCACGCTGGTTAATGGAACTATTACTCGCTATGACACAGGAGGAAAGTTCAACTTCCAAGGTGCCCGATATGGTCTTGGTGGAAGAGGCTTTGCGATATGGACGGAAGAGCGATTGGTGGGTGAATACCTTGGAAGCAAGATTTCCATTTGAAACGGCTGAACGGGCGTTATGGAAGAGAAGGAAAGTCACGGTTGTGTGTACGGGGTGTGATCTTGAGTATGTTGTGCGAGGAGAACGGCTGATGCACATTATGCGTGCCCACTCAATGGAGTGGGACGATCTTCGAATAGGCAGTGCATTCCCAATCGAGTGCACCGGACGTGGATGTCGCATTGCCGAAGAAGATCGCAATCAGGATTACACGTTTTTCACATCTTACGTTTACCGTCCAGGAAAAGTTATCACTAGGGAAGAATAGTTGTCTGAGAAGGGCCCAAAGATGAATCGAGAGAATATCGTAGCCAAGCAGTCCAAACCAACCATCGAAGCACTGCTTGCACTAATCACGTTGGCTAAGTCCCGAAACTGGACCCAGGATGAAGAACTTCGGGATTGCGTTATGAACTCGGTCATGGGCGTCGCGCCTGATATTGTGAACGCGCATACTGACCTCAAGTCTGCCATTGTTGATCTGCTGCGCATTCTATTGCAGTCTCACGATTGGCAGCAAGCAGAACAAGCAGCAGAGAAACTGGGCGCTCTCCAGGCTCTCGAAGCCGTCGATGACCTCATTGCTGTCGCCTCGGGTAACAGAGACACCAAGGTGCGCTTGACTGCCATCGAGGCATTGGGGCGCATGGGTACCTTTTCCGGTGCAATCAAGCAAACCCTCCACACTCTCGCACAACACCAAAATCCATCAATTTCAGGAACGGCCCTTGATGCCTTGGAAGAGATCGAGGCCATGGAAATCAGTCGTGGAATTGATCAGAACGCTTTTGGCTTAGATCTCGCGACAAGGCCAGATGCGGCATTGTTGCTCCGGATCTACGAAACCGGCGCATTTGCTTCCGACACGGCCCGCATCACGTTCTTGGAATCGTCTCTCCGTTGCCTTGTAGGCACTTCTCCTTGGTCCCCAGAATCATTTCCTTGGCCTTCAACACATGTGCATTCAGTTTACGAAGACCACGGAGATCTGACTGTGGCGTTTGAACCTGTGGGCATGCTCTCAAAGAGTGGGTACCGTGTGGGCCGTAACGGTTTACCGGTTTCAGAGCGCCGGAAGTCGTTAACAACCTTGTTCTTGGCTCCGACATTACCACAATTGAATTCGAGAGGTTACGTCATGAGTTGGGGGGGAAGTAATTCTGCGGTTCGCCTTCAGAAGATGGCGGACTCAATGGCGGCATTTTGCAGACATGCCAAGAGGCGGGCACACGCAGATATGACGAACGCTGTCTTTGCGTGGGAGGACGATCTTCATTGGTTAAAGAAGAAGTATTACGACGGTCGGTTCGATTTTCCCTGGCCGCGCATCAAGTGAGATGCTCGCTTTGTCGATGTCCGCGAATGACAGCCCAGTTCAGTCTGACAATACGGGGCGATTGGCTACAGACCCGGGTTCAGGCTTCGTTCCTGCTCCGTACCTTTATGACACAATAACTATTTGCATCCTTCGGGGCATGGTGCTTTACTACTACCAAGCATCAGGAACGGTTCTGCCAGTTGTGCAGAACCTGCCAACCAGGGACGGGAAACCCAACGGTGGCGCGCAGGGAGACGGTTCTCCAGGCGATGTGCGGCCTCAGTATGGCTGAACAAAAAAATCCCGGACGGAATAAAGCCATCCTGATGCTCAGGGTGGCTTTTTTGTCGAAGTCCCTGATGCGTGCATCTGAAAAGGAGTACGCATTATGAAGACCGCCGAACTGTCCATCCGGATATGCCGGAGCAACCCCAATCACCACCTTCTGCCTTCGCCTGCCGACATACGGCGGGCTACGGCACGACGAGACGGTGATGGAGAACTATCCATTCGCATCATCTCTGGGAATCCGAATCATCACCTCTGGAACAACAACGGTACCTGGTGGTGTCATTACACCCTGCACCTGCCGGACTTTACCAAACGGCGGGTTCGGATATCTTTGGAAACCCATAATCCTAATCTGGCAATGCGGATGAGGGATCGCTTATTGAAGAAAGGAGCATGAGAATGACTATTGAACGCAGTCCCGTTCGTGAAGCCCCCAGTGATAGTCCTCTTTATGGGAAAACATTTATATGTCGAGGATATGGAAAGCCCATTCGTCCGCCAGAAACGGTTGAAGCGGTGCCTCATAAGGACGAAGTTGACAAGACACAGGATTCAACCTCCAATAACGACAAGGAAAGTGCGTATCTGCCGAATGATCCCGATAAGGATAAAGGAGGCAAGTCATGATTGGTGCTATCGCTGGTGATGTCATAGGGTCAGTCTATGAGCATAATCCCATCAAGACTGCTGACTTCCCCCTATTGGGTGATGGGGCGACCTTTACCGACGACACCGTCCTGACTTTGGCTGTGGCGGAAGCGATCCTGAAGAAGCGGGATTACGGCGATGTATTGAGGGAGTTCTGTCTCCGCCATCCCAACAGGCGGTATGGCTCCCGTTTCATAAAATGGGCGAAGAGTTGGGACAACGAACCATCCGACAGTTTTGGCAACGGGTCGGCAATGCGGGTGGCTCCCGTGGGCTGGGCATTCAAAACCCTTGAGACAGTTCTGGAAGAGGCGGAGAAGAGTGCCGTGCCTACCCATAATTCCCCCGAAGGCATAAAGGGGGCAAAGGCTGTCGCTGGGTCGGTTTTTATGGCAAGGATTGGCGGAAATAAGACCGCCATCAGGGCTTACATTGAGCAAACATTCGGCTATGACCTCTCATTGTCCTTCAGCGACCTCAAGGAGTTGGGTGACGCATACGGATTCGAGCCGACCTGCCAGAAAACTGTTCCCCCAGCATTGATTGCCTTTCTTGACTCATCTGGATATGAAGATGCAATCAGAAAGGCTGTCTCGTTGGGGTGGGATACGGATACAATGACTTGCATTACGGGGGCTATTGCGGAGGCTTACTATGATGGGGTTCCCTGTAATATTGAGGAGGGGGTATTATGCCTGTTGCCGAAGGACTTGAGAACGGTGCTGGACGAGTTCAGGAATGAGTACGGGTACAACAGGATTTGGGGCTTTGCAGAGGTCTGCCAGTTATGCGGTACTGTGCAATCCTATAGTTCTACCGCCGTTGGGTATGCCACGCATGTCCCCGTCAAGAACAGAACCCATTATGTATGCCTCAACTGCCTCTGCAATCTTGGTGGCATCAACTCACAGCGTAAGGCCATGGGAATACTCGAAGGGCAGGAATATCGCTTCTGCAAAATCTGCACGAAGAGAACCAAGGCTGATGAGATGGTTTGTCCTGTGTGTCTGCAATCCATTCCGAAGGGTATTAACCCCCGACAATACTTGGACAAACTTTCGCAGTTCCGCAAATTGCAAAACTTTCAAGAGTTTCGACGGGAGCATCTTCTGAAAATATAAACAAGATCAACCGAACCCAAAACATCCAATGAAAAACACGAACAACTGTGATCTCCTGCGCTCATCAGCCTTGAGAATTTCCGCCGTCCATAACGACATCCCCTTCATCAAGCAACTTATCCGCCACGGGGTTCCCCTCAATCAGACCAACGACAAGGGATATACGGCACTTCATATGGCGGTGCTCTGTGGCAATGAGGAGGTCGTCCAGTTGCTTCTGGATGCTGGGGCAAATCCCAACACGCAGGAGAAGACTGGCAGGAGAACCCCGTTGTATGACGCCGTCAGGCTGGGCCACCACGGAATTGTTGCGACACTTCTCAACGGCAAGGCTGACCCCGACATTCCCGACGCATCAGGGGAGACTCCAATTATCCGTGCCTCAAGGGATGGTCATATTCCTTTGGTCTACCTGCTGGCTCGCAAGGGGGCGAAGGTGGATGTCTCATCCAGCGACAAGCAGGGAGTGATTGCCTGCTTGAGGGAGAAGGTTGAGGAAACCGCCAAATGGCTGAAGGGCAAAGGGGCACCTGATAAACCTGTTAGGGCGACGGGGAAAAGGGGTGCCCTGTCTGATGTTGATAGCCTACGCAGGGGGATGCTTTCAACTGCGAGCACTGAACACATGCTTGGCGTGATCCGGCAGGCAGGGAGGATGTCTCCGTCGAAGAAGACAGAAGTCCTTAGGTTGCTACAGCGAATGCGTGACCCAAGTTTTGGTTCGAGGATGTGACCTATGAAGGACGACGTGATCAGGAGTGCCGCAATAGAAGAGAATGACGAGGCTCAATTGTAAGCGTCCGATCCGGCCTAGACTGCGGGTGTTCCATCTCTGCAAAAAGGCCTCTAAACCAGAAAGCCGACGATGATCGTGTCTTGATTCGCCAAAGCCGGGCTGGACACCAGATAATTTGCAGCGTACTTTCTCCCTAAAGGTACCGCCAATGTCGTCCCCTTCACAGATTGCCCCAGTCCTTCGCTTCCTTCCTATATTCGAGCAACCCGGCTTCAAAGCGGGGGAACGGGACAAGCCCAAGGTGGAACAAAGGGGTGTCCTTGTAATGCCGGGTCTGAACTACGCGGGACAGGTTGGGGAATTTGTCCATGCGTGCTACGACGCCGGACTGATCCTAAAGGACTTCGACTGGCAGGCGTGGATTGATGTGGCGATGTCCTATGTTGACCGTGCGGAAAGGGTGGACGGGGCCGACTTCAAGACCCTGTGCAAACTGCTGACCGCTCATATCCGTGGTGACCGTTTCACCGAGGGGCATCTCCTTGAGATGTTCGAGAACGGCCATATCGTGCGACTGTTGAGGCGGCTGAAGGAGGTGGCAGAAGGCGAAGTGAAGAGACCCATGCTCGGGTGGAGAGACCTACGGGAACAGATCGCCCTGGATAAGCTCGGCTTCATTTGTCCAGTCGCTGGTTGCGGCACCCAACTACCGGAGAGGCAGCGAGGCCATTTTGTGTTTAATCCAAGATTCTGTTGTCCGGAGCATCAAATTGTCTTCTCCCCCTCCACGTTCCAATACGAGGAACCTGAGAGAAACTTCCTTTGGGGCGACTACTATTCCGATCTGATGAACCTGACTTCCAAGCGGGAGAGTCATCGGCTTGGCAGAGACAATAGCGAGGATGCCGTGACGTGGAACGTTTTCCGTTTCCTGGAGCGGGAGAGGCTCCTTATTCCCTACCTGACGGACCTCGCCGGGATGCCTCTGACACAGGCAAAGGCGGTCTTCTGGTCTCATGATCGCGAGACAAACAGGCCGTGGCAACCGTTGTGGGATGCCCGCCGCAAATTTGAGGCCGATCCTTCAAAGGGTTCGGAGCCTGACTTGATTGTGTTGACTGATCGGTGCCTCTTTATCATCGAGGCGAAACTCATGGCGAAGAACAAAACGAAACCCAGCAGCCCCGTCAGCCAGAAGAAGTACGAGGAAGGCGGCGACGGATGGTGGATGAAGGGCAAGGTATTCTGCCCCGGTGCTGGCTACGTACAGATTGCCGAGCAGGAGCAGAAGTACGAACTCATGAGGTTCTGGTTGCTTGGGACGTGGATGGCGGGAAATTCGGATTTCCGCTTGGTCAATCTTCTTCGGGAAAACGACGAGGATGAGAAGGATATAGAGGTTCGCTTCGGGAAGTATCTGGCTGACAACCCCAAGAGGCAATTCCAGCGGACGACTTGGGAAGGCATCTACCGTTTCATCCGGGACAAGGCTCCACAGTCAGACGAGAAGGAGAGGATTCTCCGTTATTTCAAGGAGAAGACAGTAGGCTACAAGGGCGGGATTCTTCAAAGGGCGTTTGCCGTTTGAATCCAGATCACTGCGGATAAAGGCAGACTGACGATGTGGGGGGAATGAGATATAACCGAAAGTTGTGGATTGGGTAAAGGAGCGTATCCTTTGTTGT
>CAZHRU010000024.1:0-32567 GCA_964535015.1 uncultured Verrucomicrobiota bacterium
ACCATTAACCATGAACCATCCCCCCCACCCCCATCAACCATTAACCATGAACCATTCCCCCCACCCCCATCAACCATTAACCATCAACCATTAACCATCATTCCTGTATGGTCACCGGTGTGCCTACAGGGACAATGTCGAACAACTCCTCCACATCCTCGTTTTTCATCCGGATACAACCGGCGCTTTCCGACTTCCCAATCGAGTCGTTGTCCCAGGTCCCGTGAATTCCATATCCCGTCACTGCGGGAGTTGCCCCGGTGGCCTTCATCGCCATCCATCGCGTCCCCAAAATGTTCTCCTTGTCCCCGAAGGGCACCGTCTTGCCGTCATCCCGCCACCAGACCGGTTCCTTGATCCGGTCGGTCACCACAAACGTCCCCAGCGGCGTCCGATCATACTTTCCTGTCCCCACACGGTACCGCTTGAAGAACCGGCCATTGGCGGTCAACAGGAGGTCATTACGGGCCTTGCTGACCACAATGGCCATCTTCCCACTGAACACGCGCAGACGTTTGCCAGGATAGATGACATCCGGCCGTTTGAGTTCATTGGCCTGCACAATCAATTCAACCGTGGTCCCGTTCTTGCCGGCAATAGACTTGACCGAATCGCCCGCCTGCACCACATAATCCAATTTCTCGGCCATCGGCCATGGTTTGCGGATCAATTCCAGGTTCACCGCCGCCAATTTGGCCTCCACCTTGCCCCGCAGGACCTCGTCCGGCGTCGCCGCCAGGGACCCCAACCACTTCTCCCGCGCTTCAGACGGTTTGCCCGCCTTACTCAACGCATCCGCCTCCTCCGCAAGTTGGTCGGCCGAAGGAGTGGTCGCATTAGTCACCACGGGCACCGCCACCGCAGGAGCAACAGGTGGTGCCATCGGGGCCTCCGGCAAAGCCTCGGCAAACACCCCCTGACAGGTCACCCACACACCAAGAACCGCAAAACCACTTAAACACTTCATGATCAATCCCTCCTTTACGGAACAGGGGTGTAATCTACCCGATAAACGCGCCTAATGGCAAAGGCAAAGGGAGCATGAAGAAAGAGTCGCGACTTTCCGTCCCCTCCCAACCCCCTTCAAAACAAGAAAGGCCGGATCCCGACGATTGATCAGGTTCCGGCCCATTCGGAATAGTCTCAACCCCACTTACGGCGTGGTCGGTGTGGTCGTTGTAGTGGAAACACTAACCGGAGCCGCCTGCCCATTAATGTCGCCCGTCTTTCCATTACTCTCAATCCAGGTTCCCATAATCCGCCGATCCGACAACTGCATACTGGTCGTCGTCCCGTCATCCGCCGTCACCGCACCGGCAATCGTCGCCTGGAACGTTCCCACCATCTTGACGTCGATGTTGGCCGCACTGCGCCCCTTGGCCTCGAACTGCCCCATGATTTGATCGCCATTCGAATAAGTGGCATACGTCGAATCCTGATCCGAACCGCCCGTAGACCGGATGCTCCCAAAACTGCCCTGATAAGTACTGCCGTTGTTGTCAACAATCTGCAACTTGTTGCCTTCCTGCGCAACGTTGAAGACGTAGATGGTAACTTTGGTTGCTCCTGATGCAGGTCCCGATGAACCGGAACCACTTGACCCTGACGAGGTTCCTGTACTTTCATAAAGGTAACTGAGAGTAACAGAAACAGTCAAAGTGGAACCACTTGATGGGATACCGGGCGGAACCAACAATATGGACCATACGCCCGTATCGTATTCAATGGTTCCTTCGACAGCCGCGACTTGAGCAACGCCTTCCAAGAGAATGCTCCCCTCCAAATGCCCCGATCCATCATCAGAAAAGAAACCATTTCCATCACCACCGAATGCTATAGTTAAAGAACCTGGTTTGACAGGTTTGCCATTGGTACTCCCGGTGAAGAGCCGCTGGACTCCGTTGGCCGGAACCGTCCTCGAACCATCAGATTCGCCATTGACGGTAACATAACTTCCCGATGTACCGCCGCCACCATCGCCCGTATCTGTTACAACCGTTCCGGTGTACTGACTCACCAGCAACCCGCCGCCACCCGCTCCCCGGTAACTTCCGCTAAAGTTGACGAAATTATACCGGTCATTCCAGGAGTTACCCTCGCCGCCGCCTTGCCACTCACACCCCATCAACCCGACGCCAAGGCAAATCACCAGTGTGTTTCGGATTACGTTCTTCATCTCACAGTTCCTCTCTTTTGACTTTCTGAAACCTACGAAAACAGCCGTCATTGGTCAATCGTTATAAACCCGCTACTTTACAACCACACGATAGAACCGCACATCGGCCGCCGATTCTTCGGCGTAGACATGGTCCGCCGCGCCTGCGAACAACCCGCCGCTGGACACGTCATGCCACACATTCAGGTCATCACTGTACTGCACCTGATACGACACACCGGCCTGACCTGCCCATGTGAGGCTGAACAATCCCTGCCCCGGCATCATGATCGCCACGTCGGTAATCCGCAACCCTTCCGCCGCCAACAGGGGCGAAGTCCGCGTTACCAACACTTCCTGGGCATCGGTGAGACCATCCTCATCCGCATCGCCGTTCGGATTCAACGGATCAAACCCGTTTTGAATCTCAAAACCATCCGACAACCCGTCGCCATCCGTATCCACCACCGTCGGATTCAGGTCCGTCCCTTCACTCATGGAACTCGCCGGATAGGGTTCATAGTGGTTGATATTCCCACGCCCACTCGCCAGCCAGGCGGCAATCGTAAGGTTGCTGTCCGCCGCCCTCGCCACCACATAGTCGGAGTAGGTGATCTCAAACACGTCGTCCAAGCCATCCCCATCATAGTCCGCCTTGGTCGGATCCAGGTCATACGGTTCAATCTCGTAGTTCCGCAACAAGGTCAAGGTGTTCGACCCGACATCGTAGGCGCCGCGCCCCAGTGTGCCGTAGTACATCCACTCCCAACTGTCCGGCAACTGGTCATCATCGGTGTCGCGATCACGAATCACCACCTGGATGTTCTCGACCGATATGCCCGCCTGGCCCGACAGGTCAACCCGCAACGGCGTGTAGGCCGTTCCCGTGGCCGGATGCCGCGCAAAGCCCATCGGTTCAAACGCATCCAACGTGCGGTTGCCATTCATGTCAATGAACGCCCTCACGTAGTACGCCTTGTTCCTGAGCCCACTGAGCAAGTAGTTGCCCTTCTTCGCCGACGGCGTATTGGTATTGCAGTTGTAGGAGATCTGCACCTGTCCATCCGCCACGCCACTGAAGCCCGCCGACTCAAACGTCTGGACAATCACCGTCAGATTGTTCGTCTGCCCGGCCCCATACCCCTTCGACACCTTGCCGAAGTAGTACACCTCGCCGGCAATCGACGAGGATGTGGTCGGCTGCACGTTGAAGTTGATCGCGCTCCACGCAGAGTACTGGGATTGCGTACTGAGCGTAGCCGCTTGTATACGGACCCAGTATCGTCCATTGGTCCAGGTGGACGATGCATAGGTACCATTACTCGGAATATAGTTGTCGCCCACATAGATCGGTAACGCAACTTTGCTGACCCCTTCTGTGTCAACGTATGGCACAATATTTGTCGAGGAAATGACCGGATTCACGTTCGTCGCCAAGGCAATCTGCAGTCGATAGGCCGTTGCGTTTGTATCCCGTTGGAACTCAATCTCGTTTCTGGCATATGCGAACATAGTGTCATGCGGCGTCACTACAGTCGGAGCAACAAGCGAGACTGCCGGAATAATCGGATTGATGTTGGTGAAGTACCCCAAGGTATCATTCGTGTAAATCATCATAACCTTGACACCTAAACCACCACCATAATAACCAGCCGCAAGCCAGTCACCCTCATGGAAGTAATTCCTTGGAACGGCCATAATCCGATTAATACTCGGTGAGCCAACCGTGATAATATACTTGGAAACCAAGGGATTCGCAGGCCAGGAAACCCGCGGATACCCCGGCATCGAATCGGTCAGCCCGATCTCCACGTTATTGATCGTCCCCCACCCCATGTTCAAGGGCTGGAATTGGGCGATACCCGCCGGTTCCGTCTCGGGTTCCCACGTGCCGCTGCCATCCACGTCCAGATAGCCGAACACGTAATTGTTTCCGCCATGGATGTGGCCGGAGGTAAACGTCGAGACATCCTGCGCCGACTGGGTCATCTCAAGGGTCGCGTCCGGATATCCATCCATCGTTGCCTTATGATAGAAGGTCAACGCCACCACCGCCGACCCGGCATTGGTACCGCCACCCAGCGCTTCCTCCAGCGTAGGGCCCAAACGGCCACTGTACCGGACGTGCATCGAGACCGTCGGGGTCGGATACTCGGTGCCGTCCAACGGGTCAGTCCCCGTCATGAATTCGGCATAGTTATCCCATCCGTCCTCGTCCGGATCGAGATTGGCGTCATAGTACGCCGGATCCAATCCGCGCTTGCCCGTCGTCGGACAGGGGCCCCGATACTGGATTTCCCAGTCGTCCGCAATCCCGTCCCCGTCATCGAACTGCTCACCCCAGGTGCGGTATCCGGGTCCACGCCGACTGTCATAGTCGCCAAACCCGTCACCGTCCGAATCGAAGTACCACGGGTGCGTCCCCGCCAGCATTTCGTAGAGGTTCCCCAATCCGTCGCCATCCGGATCGCCATAACCGCCATTGATTCCGGTGGCATCATAGGGATTCAACCCATTCGCCAATTCCCATGCGTCCGGCAACCCGTCGGCATCCGTATCCTCATCCAGCAACGGCGCCGCATTGGTGTTGAACAACGCCCCGTCGAGAACCGCCGCATGGCCCCACACGGTCCACCAGTCATTGCTGTACTGGAAGTTCTGCGCCGTCAATCCACCGTCATCAAACCGGAAGGCCGACAGGAAATCAGCCGGCGGATACGCCGGAGGCGCCGGAGGCGGTGTCGGCCCACCCGGTGTCTCTTCAGTCCCGTAGAGGGCGCGGATGCCGTCAATGTCATCCTGAGCCAACACCGCTGGCGTACTGCCGCTGTAGAACGGATACATCACCGCGCTCGGATCATCCGAATGACCCAGCCCGAGGCAATGGCCCATCTCATGCAACGCCACGTATTCCACGTCAATGCCGCCCCCTGGCCCCACGGCCCACGTCTCCGCCTCATCAAAGTGCAGGTCACCCGCAATGGGTTCCGGATTGATGTCGTTCGGGAAGAACCCGTGCGCCAACACGCCACTGGGCCCGTCGAACGGACCACCATCCCCATGGTCACCGTTGTACCAGGCGATGTCGAACGAGTACGGTTGCGCCGCCGTCGGCGTCTCGGTGAACGTCAACGCCGCCACCGCCGCCCACTTCGCACACTGGCTGCTGACCGCCGTGCGCGCGTCCGCCGCCGGCAGGTCAGGCGTCACGTTGACAAAGTGGTACTTGAGATCGGCCGAACCCAATCCGGGTCCATCCCAGCCCACCCCCTGCACTGCAAACGGAGCCGACTCCACCCCATCCACCAGGTTGTCGGCAAGATAGTGCACCGCCCCCCCGGTCGTCAGAAACTCCGCCGCCGGCAATATCCAAGCCACCCCGTTGTTCGCGGCCAGCGCCAGCAGTTGCGCATCACTCGCCGTCACCACCAGATAGGTCCCGCCCAGATATCCACTGCCATGCGGCGTCGCTCCCGCCGCCTGCACCGCCTGTACCGCTTCGGCCCCCGGCACATCGCCGAAGAACTTGACCAGCACCTTGCGGGATGCCTTCGTGCCATCCACACCCAGTTTCGCGGACACCTTGTCCTGCACCCCCAGCACCCCGGCCCACCGAACCGCACTCCCCAGACTTTCCAGTTGGCTCCGGGTGGCCTTGATGACGCGTGTCGTACCGTTCACATAACTCACCACACTCAACCCCTGCTTGCCAACGGTCGCCTTGGCCTCGGCCGTGGAGGCGAATTGAACCAGCGCGCGTACCGGCGTATCCGCACCCAACGCCTGCAACTCAGCGGACAACCCCATCCCGGTCACAATCATGCGGTTCTTCAGCATGATCGTTCCCGTCGAAGGCATCCCGGGGATTCCATCCGGCGCCCGGTACCGGGACAGGATATTGACCGCCGGCACCGCCGTCTTCCAGATGCGAACCTCATCCATCAACCCGCGATATCCCTGCGACACCGCACCCGACGACCTGGCTGCACCGATCGTGACTTCATCACGCCAGTGATTCGTGTTCGCGCCAAACACCGTCGGAGGCACCAACGCGCCATCACTGCGATACGCCGCCAACTTGCCGTTGACATAGAGCGACAGCGTGTTGGAGGCGCGGTTGTAACTACCCGCCAGATGCGTCCAGACCCCCGTCGAAACCGCCAGCGGCTGCAGACCGTTGGTATGGTCGGTCAACCCCGTCCCATCCAGACGGATCTGATTCTCCGTATATCCCGTGGTCAACGCATAGCGGACATAAGGCCGTAACGCACCCGCCATGGCGTTGGTCGCCAGACCCATTTCGTAGTTGATGCCGCTATCACCAGCCGCAAACCCGCCCACGTACCGACTCAGCAACACACTGCCCGTATTAGTGGTGGGGTTCACCCACATCTCAACCGTCCAGTCCTCGGACATCATCTTGTTGTCCGGCGGCACGATCACACGGGCGCTCCCGTTGAAACTCATGGACCGCGGCATCATCGGGCTCAATGGATTCAGCGGATCGCTGACCCCGACCGGAGGCCGACTGGTGGCAGGACGACTGGCGTCATACACCATGTCCACCACTCCAACCACTTCCTCGTAGTCGGACACGCCGTCATCATCGGTATCCTTGTTGTTCGGCAACGTCTGGCGTTCCTGCTCTTCCTTGTTGGAGAGTTTGTCGCCATCAGCGTCCTCATTACCGTCCGTAATGCCGTCGTTGTCCGTATCCGCATCCGCCGGATGGGTTCCCGAATAGTACTCGTACAGATTGGAGAGACCGTCCCCGTCGGCATCGCCCGCCGCCCCATCCACGCCAGTCGTGTTGTTCGGATCAAGACCGTTTTCGACTTCCCACCAGTCCGGCATCCCGTCGCCATCGCTGTCGATGCGTCCGTACTGCACTGGCGTGTCCGCCGGCGCATTGGTCATCACCGCATTCCCCATCAGGGTGCCCGCCTGAACCCAGCCGGTCATCCAATCCTTGGTGATGTTCATGCCAAAGTCCTCGACCTGGCCGGTTCTCCATGCGGGATGCCCGCTGGTCCCCGCCGCCGCCGTGCCATCGTCAAACCGGTAGTAACTCACCGGCGGTGTATTGCTCGCCATCCCGAGTCCAATTCCGAACATATCGGCCTGCACCGTCAGAGCCACCAACGCCTCGGCCCGGATCGCCACTTCATCCATGTACCCAGCCAGCCCGGACCCGACCCGGATATCCACCGGCCCGATGCCCGACACCTTGGGCCGCTTGCCCGTCAGAACCCTGCCGTTCTCGGCACCATTGACATAAACCGTCAATCCGTTGTCAGGCGAGAAACTCGCCGCCACATGCGTCCAGGCCGCCGGAGCCACCACCACCGTCGAGGTCACCGCAACGTTGCCAGACAGATCACCCGGCGTGAACATCGCCACCACGCGACCGGCCGTATCGAGACCGAGGTAGTAGTTGTATGCGTCGGTCTGCACCTGACGGCTCACCAGCATCGCCGCTGAACCCAGCGAAGTCGGACGGATCCATGCCTCCACCGTCCAAGACTCCAGCGCAAACCGCACTTCATCCGGCACCGCCACATACGACCCCGCCGCGCCGTTCAATTGCAGGACGCGATCGGTCAACGGACTAAGTGAATTCACCGCCGAACTACCACGATTCGCCTCGGCGCCGTCACTGATGCCGTCATCGTCCGTATCCGGCAGCAACGGATGACTCCCCTTATCCTGTTCCGTCTGGTTTGGCGACCCGTCATTGTCTGGGTCCTCGGCATTGTCAAGGATGCCGTCATTGTCACTATCCGCATCCTTCGGGTTCGTGTTGGCGTAGTACTCGTACAGGTTAGTCAACCCGTCCTTGTCCAGATCCGCTCCCGCATCCATGTCCTTGCCCGCACCAAACAACCGCTCCCACCAGTTCGGCAACCCGTCATCGTCAGAATCAATCAGGGCCAACACTGGGGCGGCATCCGTACACGTCACATCATCATTGTGCCCGTCGGCGCCACCGCCCGCGGCGATATCGTCACCCGTGCCCCAGATGCCATCCGGGCCCGGCTTGGCATCCGTCAAGACGTCAGGCAACAGACCGCCGAGATCAAACCGGCGATCCATCCCCATCACCGCATCCTCGATCCCGCGACCGCCATCATCAAACCGGTAGCACGCCACCAGAGTATCACTGGGCTCAATCACCTTATGCATTACAGACCGCACGGCGCCGCCATTGCGGGCGCGCGACCAGAGCCGCAGTTCATCCAACTTGCAACTCGTGAACACCTGCAACGGATCCGTATCATAGGTGTCAACCGTCAGATGGCCGGCCCCGACCGCGCGGGTTTCCAACACCTGCTGCGCCACCGTCAACTGTCCGTTGATGTAGATGCGCAGACTGTTGTCCGTCTGGCTGTATACCCAGGCCAGGTGACTCCATGTGTTCGACGGCAGTGCGCCCGCCGTGGCCACGTAGATATTTCCCATCCCTAACCCCAACCGCACATACGGCCGATTCGTCGCCAGTCCAACGCTGTAACCCAGACGCCCGTCATTGAGCATATACTTGGC
The DNA here is from genome assembly GCA_964535015.1 of uncultured Verrucomicrobiota bacterium. Taxonomy (GTDB): domain Bacteria; phylum Verrucomicrobiota; class Kiritimatiellia; order CAIKKV01; family CAITUY01; genus CAZDUS01. The sequence continues at coordinate 8,699 of CAZHRU010000024.1, forward strand.
CACCGCGCCATTCTGATTGGCGGTGCCGGGTTTGACCCAGGTTTCCACGGTCCACCCCACCAGCGAGGTAATGCCCGTGTTCGGATCGTCATCGTCCGTCGGCCCGCCCACCGGGGTCCCCGGCGGATTCATCGCACCGGACGGCATGTTGATCGTCGTCACATGCCACCAGGCCGCGGAATTGTTCCCGTTGAAATCGGCGATCGGCATGGATTGCGGCCCGAATTCGACGTACTTCTGGCCCGGCCGGCCTTCGAGGACCAACACACGCACCGTGGATTGCGGACTCGCGTTGTTGGCGTAGTTATTCATCCAGACTTCGTAGTTGCCGTTGGTGCTCATGTTCTGCACCACCGTGACATTCTCCGGACCCGTTCCCGGAGTGTCGTCAATATCCAGGAAGGACCCCGGTATCTGCGCGGCGATATTACTGGGATAACCGGGACCACCCGAGGTCCAGCCACGATGCCGCCCGAGCGGGTCTACCAACCAGGTGTCCAAGTCGCCGGGCATGTCCCAAGTCTGCGTCACACGGATATCGGCCCGCGGGAAGTTACCGTTGATGGTCACCGACGCACTGCCCTGCTGCCCGTCAATATCGGTGGCGATCACCTCCAGGACGTTCGTTCCGGCATTGACGATGATCGTCGAACTGAACGACGCTACCGCGCCGTAATCGGTCACAAAGGCCCCGTTGTTGTACAACTTCACCGCCTGCAACGGCACAGCGCTCTGAACACTGCCGCTGACCGTCGTAAAGCGGACGTTGATACTCGCGTTCGACGCGGGTGCAGAAATGGTCACCTCCGGCCCGGCCGCCACCGCCTCGGTGGTCACCAGGGCAAAACGCGACACATTCGTCACGTTCGGAGCCATCAGTCCTTTGCCGCTCATCACGAAACTGCGGGGAATGGACGGACTGAGCGAATCCACCGGACTGGTCAACTGGCGGTAGATGCCGAAGTTGTCCGCCGGGTCGGGTTTCAGATTGCTGATTTCCACGCCGTCCCAATACCCGTCATCATCCGTATCAACAAGACCGGGGTTCGACCCGAACGTCTGCTCATCCCCGTTCGACAGACCATCACCATCCGTATCGTCGTCGAAATCACTGATGCCCGGGTGGAATGTATCAACCTTGTCCGGATCCGTCCCCGCCAGATATTCATTGAGGTTGCTGAGACCATCGCCGTCGTTGTCGCCATCCGGATCAACCAGGATGCCGAAGAAGAACATTTCCCACCAATCCGGAATCCCATCCTGATCGGCGTCATTCTTCAGCTCATAGAGCGGCGCCGCATCGCCCTCATTAAAGACACAGTCCCTGATGGCATAGGGCCAATCCAGCGTGTGGACGAAGTCCTCGGCCCCATAACCGGTCACAACCCCGTTGATCTTGTTCGTAACGGTCGTGTTCTGACCATCATCAAACATGTAGTAGGCGCGGAGCGGTTTCTGCGATTTCCCCGTCCCTTCCGTCTCCAGCTTGAACCGGAGTTTACTCAGGTAAACCACACTGTCGTAGATACTGTCGCCCGTGTCCCCAATCACAAACTTGAGTGTGTGGGTACCGGGTTTCAGTGCCTTGCTGGTGGTCAGCAGGGGCGTCAACCCGTCATATTCGAACGGCAACGATACCTGGAGTTTCCCTGCCGTGGCCGGGTTGCCCGGATTCCAGATGTCGTTATTGAGTTCGAAGAAGTTGTTGTTGACCGAGATCGGGTTCCCGTTCTGGTCGAATGAGATGTTCTGGCCATCCAGGAACACCCCGAAATCGTCATTGAACATGGTGTTCACAAACTCAGGGAACTCCTCTGACCCGAAGAGGAAGTCAAAGGTCACTCCCTTCACGGACGAATCCGAGGTGAAGGTCAACGTCAACGCCACGGCGTCAAAGGTTTGACCATCAACCAATGCCGACAGATCTGAATCACCCGGCGTGCCGAACCCCGTTGATTTCTCCCCCGATGTATTGGCGGTGGCTTCCGCATCCTTGACATTACCGGAACTCAGGATCACGCCTTTGGCCGGGCGCTCCATCCCGGCTGGCAGTTCAGGGAATCCTTCGAACAAACCTGCCGCCAGACCGGCGCCAGTCAACGTAACCTGCAGTCCCGAAACCCCCGGCGGCGGCGGCTCCGCGAGAAATGCGTCCAGATAGGTGCTCGCGGCGCTGTTCGAAGAGACCGTGACCGCCGTGGTCTTGCTGATGTCCACCACATCCTCACGATAGGTCTTGTCGTACCAGGTGAGAATCTCCGTGTCGGTTCGCACTTCGCTCCATACCCGGATCTCGTCAATCGCTCCGAACACGCCGCCGCCAACCTTCGTCCGGCCTTCACCGTACGCACAGGTCTCCACGGTAACCAGATTCGTTGCCAGAACCCCGTTGACGTACAACGACAAGTGCAACGATTCACTGCTGAACGTCCCCGCCAGATAGGTCCAACTGTTGGACGGTATCGCCTGCAGACCGCGCGCCTCATACTGGACTTCGCCCGACGGCGTGGTGAACTTGATCACCGGGTAGTTGTTCTCCAGGCGCAAGGCGAAGTTGGTTCGGCCACCGCTGACCGTACGCAACAGCAGCGACCCGGTCTCCGAATCCGTCATCGGCTTCACCCAGGTCTCGAGCGTCCAACTCCGGAGATCAAACCGGTCGGGATCATTGGCCGTCTTGCGGGCGGGCACAACCAGCGCCGTGCCGTCGAGTACCATGCTCTTCGGCAGCAACGGACTCCGCGAATCCAGCGGACTCGTTATGCGACTGCCATCCGGCTTGATGACGGCACGGTCAACCTCAACCCCATCGGAGATGTTGTCATCGTCCGTATCCGGATTGGCCGGGTTGGTTCCGTAAATATGGATCTCGGCGCCATTGCTAAGTCCGTCGCCGTCGGAATCCTCATCCATGTCAGGAATCCCGTCGCTGTCGCTGTCAGGATCAAACGGATCCGTCCCCGAGAGATACTCCTCGTAATTGGTGAGGCCATCGTCATCCGGGTCGCCAAAGGCGCCATTGTCGCCTGTCGCGTCATAGGGATCAAGTCCAACGCCGATTTCCCACCAGTCGGGCATCCCGTCGCCGTCGGAGTCCTTATCCAGCAGCGGCGTGGTCTCGGTGTAGAATACCGCGCCATCCAACACGGCGGCATGCGACCATCCGGTCAACCAGTCCTGCTTGTACGTGAAGTCCTGGGCGGTGCGGCCCCCATCGTCAAACCTGAACTCAGCCAGCGTCTGGGGATCACCGTACAAGGCCTGAATCCCGGCAATATCATCCTTGGCCAGTACGGCCGGCGTAGTACCACTGTAGAATGGATACATCACCGCCGCCGTGTCATCAGAGTGACCCAACCCGAGGCAATGCCCAATCTCATGCAACGCCACATATTCGATGTCAATGCCGCCCGCCGGTCCAATGCTCCATTGTTCGGCTTCATCAAAGTGCAGATCGCCCGCACCGGGTTCCGGATTGACATCGTTCGGGAAGAATCCATGCGCCAACACGCCGCCGGGACCATCAAAATCAGCGCCGTCCCCGTGTGCCCCGCTATACCAGGCAATATCAAGGGATTGCGCCAATCCCGGAACGGTCGTTTCCGTAAACGTCAGCGCCGCCACCGCCGCAAATTTGTCCATCTGATCGCGACACGCCTTCCGGGCCAAATCAGGCGCCATCTTCGCGGTGTCGTTAAGGAACGTGTACTTCAGATCGGCCGAGCCACGACCCGGTCCGTCCCATCCCTCACCCACCAGGACAAACGGTTCCACCACCAAACCGCCCTTGATGTCATCGCCAAGGTAATGAACATCCGCCCCCGCCGTCAGGAACGAGGCCGCCGGCGAGAACCACGACACGGAATCATTGGCCGCCAACGCCGACAACTGGCTGTCATTCACCGTCGCCACCAGATAGTTTCCGCCCAGGTAACGATCCTGGTGCACCGTCCCGCCCGTCGCCTTGACCGCCTGAACGGCCGCCGCTTGCGCGGTATCACCGAAGAACTTCACCAACACCTGTCGGCTCCCGTGCGACCCGTCCACGGCCAATTGCTGCGCAATCTTGTCGCCCGGCTGCAACACAGTCGCCCACCGCACGACACTCCCCAACGCCGCAAGATCCGCCTTGCTGGCCGTCACCATCCGCGCCGCAGGGGCAACGTAACTCACCGGTTTGACGCCCGCGATCTGCATCGCCGCCGTATTCGCCGCCGTCGCTTTCGAACTGAACATGACCAGCGCGTGGACTGTCTGGGTGTCCGGCAACGCCGTCAGATCGCTCCGCAACCGACTCGTCGCCGTGATGGTCCGGTTCTTCAGGGCAATGCTCGACAGGGACGAGGTTCCCGGCACCGCCTCGGCGGCATTGTACCGGTCCGCAATATCCTCGGCAGACTGCGCCCGCTTCCAAATCCGGACTTCGTCCAGTAATCCCTCGAATCCGTTGACAATCGGCCCCTCGGAACGCGAAGCGCCAATCGTCACCTCATCATCAAGATGCGTCGTGTTATAACCGTACACGGTCGGCGGAACGAGCGTGGCATCCGTCCGGTGCGCGGCCAATAGTCCATTGACGTAGATCGAGAGGGTGAAGGTGTTGCCATCATACACACCCGCCAGATGCGTCCAGAGGCCGGTGCTGACAATCAACGTCTGTCCTGGCGCCACCGTATTGTTGGAGGCCAACCCATCCACACGGACGTCATTCTCATAGAAATTCGTCGTGACGGAGTATCTGACATAGGCCCGCAGTTGTCCCGCTGGCGCGCCATTCGTCGTGAGACCCAATTCATAGTTGATGCCGCTCTCCCCGGGCATCAACCCCTGGACATAACGACTGACCACCACGCCGCCATCGCAGTTGGTGGCGGGATTCACCCAACTCTCCACCGTCCAGTCCTTGCACATCAACTTGTCGCTGGGCGGAACCAGCAGGCGCGCATTACCGTCAAACAACATGCTGCGGGGAATGAGGGGTTGCAGCGGATTGAGGGGATCCGTCTGCGCCGTGGGCCGCCGACTCGTCAGCGGACGTGTTGCATCATAGACCCAGTCAGTGGCGCCGGTGACCTCTTCCCAATCCGACACACCATCATCATCCGTATCCTTATCATTGGCCAGGGTCAGGAGGCGTAACTCATCGCGGTTCGAGAGCCCGTCCCCATCCGCGTCCTCATCCATATCCCAGGTGCCGTCCCCGTCGGAGTCCACACTCCAAGGATCGGATCCGCACTGGTACTCATACCAGTTGCTCACCCCATCGTTGTCCGGATCGCCATCGGCCCCATCCGAACCGGTGGGGTCAAGCGGATCCAACCCATGCGCCACTTCCCAATCATCCGGCAGTCCATCGCCGTCGGTATCAACAGGCATCAACGCTGTCACGCCAGGATTGTTCCACATCACAATATCCTGATCCGCCACCGCCCAACGCAACGGCAACAGATCGCCCGGCGCCGAAAAACTTCCATTTCCCTTGGGATGATACTGGTTCACTACATTCCCTGCGGTCACGTAGACAAAGGTGTAGGGATTGGCCGGATTGGGATACGAATTCGCAGGCGTTGACACAATGGTGGTGTCGAGTGGAGGATTGAACGGTAAATGTTCAGACAGGTTCGCCATCCACGGCACATAACGGTAGTCAGCATAAATACGTGACACATCCGGCGCAAAACGCCACCAGTTGATCCCGATATACCCCGGCATGAATCCGGTCAAGACCGGCAAACCGGCCGGTGCCACGTCATCACGATCCGGGTCCGGCAGATCGTCGAAACTGTAGGCCCACATCAGGGCGTTGGTAAAGGGCACCGTCGTGTTGTATTGCTGCACCGACGCATCCGTCCACCGCTGCTTCATCCTCTGCTGGATCACACTCTGCGGCGTGGAACCGGAGAATACATGCACCTCATCCACCCACCCCTTGTAGTAGTGATCCAACACTGGATCCTGCCGGAATACATTAAATCCCGCCCACAGACCGGCATTGGCAGTCACATTGAACTGAACGCCATCCACCCAGCCGGGGGGATTGCTGTCACGGGCGCCAACAACAATCGGCGCCGGCGAAAACGACGAGTTGTTGATCACAGCGGGATTGTTGGGGTCGCCGCCAAACCACATGTTGAAGGGAATTTCCGCACTGGCCTTCATTCCCGCCATGTGCCCGTTTACATAGAGGAAGAGTTTCTTCTGCGCGGCATCATACACGCCCGCCAGATGCGTCCACTGGTCGGCCGGAACTGCGCCCGCAATATCCGTCCTGACTTCATTGTAGATCGGATCGAAACCGGTCCCGTGATACCCGATGAACGGACGCCCGTCGGCGCTGATACCCAACCGGAAATTCACACGGATACTGGTCGGATAACCCAACGGAGTACCGATCCTCACCAACTGGGGCCGCTCAACAATAACCTGTTCGACACCGGACCCCGGATTCTGTGGCCGCACCCATGCCTCAACAGTGAACTCCTTCATCTGTTGCCACGCATTAACCGTTGTCGGACCATAGGTCCGGGCCGCCGCCTGACCGTTCAGATACAGTGTCCGTTGCTTGATGGGATCACTTGCCGACAGTGGATCGGTGGAACCGGGACTGGCGGGGGTATCCACCAGTTCAGCACGGTCGCCATAGTTGTCGTTATCCGTGTCAAACCCTTCCTGGGTTTCAAAGCTATACATGTAGTCCGGCCCAATGGCGGGAAACGCTGGCGGAGTCGCCAATACAAGTCCGTCCCAGAAAAACCAGTTCAGAATACTGAACTCGAACCCCGGCGAGTAATAAAGATCGGTCCAACTCTGCTGATCGCTCCAGTCACTCAACCAGTAAGGCGACGGATCGGTATGGTAATAGGGCGGCAGCGAGGACCCGGGTTGCACGGATTCGTAAATATTCGGCAATCCATCCTGATCCCAATCCACAAAACCCTCACCATTGAGCCATGGCGCCGTGATGATACTGTCTCCAAGATGTGCCCAAGGAACCATCCCGCCCGTGATCTTATTGATCACGAGATCGAGCGAGTCGCCACGAACCGGATCAAGCATGTGGAAGGTTTCCCAGTAGTCATCCATGCCGTCCAAGTCCGAGTCGTTGCTACACGGATCGGTCGAGGAAAACAACCATGGAAGTAGAGGCGGTTCCGCCGCCGTAATAAAGTTGAACGGTTTCTCGAAGAGAGGATCGTTCCAGAAATGCGAGTCCCAATAGCGCGGACGGCGGCCGCCGGGTCCGGTCATGGCATCGCCATTGGCCCTGATCGGCGTTGCCGAAAGCAAATCATTAAAGAAATTAAACGGATCATATCCCCATAACCCGTTCCCGTAGGTCCATGCCACGGTGCCATTGTTGTAGAACGGTTGCCAGTGATACGTGGCACCCGTCAAGTATTCCTGATAGTTCAACAACCCATCGCCATCGTAGTCTAACTGGGCATCAGGAGCCGACCCATCCATGCCGCCCGCCCATACCCCATTAGCCCCCAGCGCCCCTGGATAGGAGGCTTCCCAGTAGTCAGGCAACCCGTCCATATCCGTATCGCAGGCCGTTGGCGTCAGACCGCCACCCGGCAGGAATACCCCCAACTCTTCCACTACCCCGGCATTGGCGACCGTAATCATTGTCGCCACACCACTACCACCACTGTAATTGAAGGCCGTCATTTCCCCGCCATCGTCTATTTGATCATCATCCGTGTCATTATCAAAAGGATCCGTGGGTCGGGTCTTGTTTGGCCAACCCGCCACAAACTCCACCCGCTGCTGGATCATCGCCACTTCAGACGGCGCCAGATCCCCCGTGACATTCAATGTTCCATTCGAATCAATCACCCAGGACGTCTCCGCCCGGAGCGTATCCAGACACATAAACTCCTGCCACTGCAGTAACCCATCTTCGTCACCATCCGGTGTGGCATCTTGCGGGTCGATGGGGTTAAGACCGACATAATGTTCCCACCCGTCCCAGATTCCATCGCGATCCGTATCACGCAGGCGGGGATTGGTCGAATGGTCATCCGGATCGAAAGGCCGCACTGCGGCACGCGCACGCCCCCCCAACATTTCCAAGCCGTTCCGGTAGGCTTCGCTCTGCGCGATCCCAGGCGGGTTCAGCGGCTGCACCTGCGGATCCAACCATCCTGCATTCGGATTGAAGTTCTTGTAGGTGTTGCCGTTCGGCGGATAGGGATCGTTGTCCGGGTACGGCCAGTCATAGTTGTAAACATCGTTGTCAAAGATAGTGACCGTCTCGGACAACTCGAGGACAGCATGCCCATCCAGATCCGGATTCAACTGCGCGTCGGTCAAGGTGCCGCCGAACGATATCCGCAACCAAGGATCGTATCCAAATTTGACTTCCCATCCATCCGGCAACCCGTCATTGTCGGCATCCCACAGGAACGGATGCGTACAACGCGGAGCGGAAGGCGATCCCCCGATGATCATATTCGTCACGCTTCCATTGACAAAACTAGGACGGTTGGTGCTCGAGGCGCCGTACTCGTCCTGATCACACCACCAGTTGCCAACGCCACCCCGGTCAAGATAAACCAAATCATAGTCCGGGAATCCGAGTCCCGGCGGCGGCTCATGTAGTTTGCCCGGATTGAAAGGCCGACCGGCCGTTACCGGTGAGGAACCATAGTTCGCCATGAACTCAAAGGTCGCATCCCCATACCCGGTCCACACGGAGAATTTGTCGTCTTCGATGCAGACAAAGATGACATCGCTAATACCATCGCCAGTGACGTCTCCGATCACCGACCATACCGGCCTCATCTGCAGATCAATGGCGCCGGCGGGAACGATGGTTCCATCCGGAATGCCCCGATACACACGACCCGTCTTGTTGGAATAGGACGACGCCACGAGGTCCGGCGTCGTCCCTTCATCAAGTCTGCCCGCCGCCAGATGCACCGGATACCCGTTTTCACCCGCCAGGCCTTCGCTGCGCGGAGCAAAACTCCCGGCGCCATTGTTCTGATAGACCTTGACCTTCGCATCGCCGGTAATCGAGACCACGAAATCATTCGTGTTGTCCACATTGAAATCGCTGATCAAGATTGATGACGGACTGGATCCGACTCCAGTCGTCGCCACAACCGAAAGGATCGCATTGGTGCTGTTTCGAAGCGTAATGACATTCGTCACCCCATCGGCAACCAACAGATCATGGTAGATTTTCGCCGGATTATTGGTGATCCCACGGAAAATCGGGCCCGCCGCCAGCGAGGACGGCGCCCCGCCAACATAAATATTGGTCATCTGACTGAATAAACCCGCGCCACTGTTGGTCATGATGGTGACCGTACCGTCGCCCGCGTTCGCCACTGCAATGTCCTGGGCGGTATCACCGTTAAACTCACCCACCGCCACGAAGGACGGTTCACTCCCGACGGGATACTGCGTCACGGTAAACGGCACCGCATTGGAGGGCGCCCAGAGCAGGACACTGATCGTGTTGTCACCCTGGTTGGCCGTCACAATGTCATTGGACGTTCCCGCGTCAAACCGGCCCAGCGCCATCGCGACAGGGTTGGTCCCCACCGGCACCGTACTGGTGGGCGAGAAATACCCGCCGCCCAAGTTCACGAAGAAATTGACCTCATTGTAGTTGAAGGTGGAAACCGCCAAGCAGTTGAGGTTCGTGAACCAAGGCGCCAGTAACGCGGCGGTCGGACGCTCCGGCAGACTGCGGGAACGGACGGGAATCCGATGCCCAAGGGGATCGCGGGCCGAGTCACCGCCATTAATCCCCTGCCACACGTCCCAACTGTATTCAAACCCATCGTCAAACCCATCACCCGTTCCGGCATTCTCAGAGTCAGTCGAATCCGAAGCGCTCTGATCCGCGCCATCGTCCGTATCAATCGCAAACGACGGATCCAACTCGGTATCGTACTTGTTCCGGTACCGGAACACAGGCTTTGTGATGCCAAATGCACTCATATCCACCGACGGTACCCAGACGCCCGCCGGCTTGCCATCCGGCCCGATATATTCCTCCGCTGTCGTAAGGGCCAGTGATGTCCGGTAACCCGTGCGGGTATTCCAGTGGAAATCGCCATCCGGATTGCCATCCGGCCCATTCGCACCGTTGGCGAGAACCGGCGCCAGATAGTTCATTTGTGAACCTGAAACCGTGTTGGTGCTGCCAGGCATGCGGATCTTGTAGAATTCATACCCGTCATCCAATCCGTCGGAATCGCTGTCCGCGTGAATCGGACTGCACTCCGCATAACCCGCGACGTTGGTATTCATGAGATACGAAATCTCATATTCCTGCAAGTTGGCAACGCCATCGTTGTCCGGGTCGCCATAGGGACCGTTCAACCCGTCGGCGCTGTAGGGATCCAGACCAAATCGCGCCTCCCAGTCATCCGGCAACCCATCCCGATCCGTATCCAGCGCCTGTAGACCAAATACCGCGTTTACCGTGCGCGGGCCGTTCATGACAACGATATTGGTCGGCGCAAGTCCTGAAATGTCCCCGCCCCACCCGAGAAAGAACTCGGAACCAAGTGGCATCGCCTTCAGAGACACCACGGTACCCGCCGGATACCAGTAACCCACAACCGGAGTCCCTTCGGGTGTACCGCCCGGCGTACGCGCCACGGAGCCATTGCCATCAATCTCCACACGCAACAGGTATTCCGAACGCCATAACCAATCCAGGGTGCTGTTGGCCGCCATCGTGAACGACGGCGTCGGACTGCCAGACCCCGTCGGAGCACTACCGGTACCCGCATACCCAACCACATAGGCCTTTTCATCGGTCGTCACCGTCCACGGCGACGTGACACGGGCGCTAAGCGTTGCGCCACTGACAATGTTGGTCGTTCCGGCGCCTGGCACCGGTCCGCCCACCGGAAAACCACTGCTATTGGTACTGGTTATCGCCAACGAGTAACTGCCGGCTTGAATCTGCCACAACCAGGTCAATGTCGAATTCGTCGTCATCTGGAATGTCACCGAAGGCGTACCGCCCTGTGCCGGCGCACTTCCTGTCCCGACAAACCCAGTACAAATCGCCATCGAACCTCCGCCAATCGCGTAGGGTGTCGTCACCGAGGCGGCAACGATTGCCCCATTCGACCAGGCCGAAACACCAATTGCCGGCGACATCGGCGCACCCCAGTTGTTGGTGGAAACAACCGTCAGAGTCGTATCCTGCACTTTGAAACGGGCGGTCAATGTCACATTGGTCGACCCGGACTCACACTGCACAAAGGTGTTGGCAGCGTTCGATCCGGAGTCAAAATACATCGTGGACGCCGAATCCACCTGCCAGCGGTCGAAGGCAAAACCGGGATTCGCCACGGCGACAAGTTCAACCTCGAGCGGCACCGATATCCATACCCCGGCAGGCATGCGCGGCGGAACATTCGTGGGTTGCGTGATCGAACCGCGGTTCGTCTCAGTGTTCTGCACATTCAGTCGCAATTGAAACGGAACCTGCGCCTGGATCGTGGCGGCGCATGCACCCCACAACAACAGCGCCATTCCGGCCAGTCTGAACGGTTTTCGCACACACACGTTTGGTGTCTTCATAGGCTCTGTCCTCATCTTGTTCACCCGGGGCTCCCTTGCGTTCACCCCGGAAAATCACCCGCTGATCAAGTCAATTTCAATTCTTGCTCTTGTTCTCCGGCGTTTGCTTCCTGATGGCTTCTTCCATCTCGTCCATCTTCCGCCTTAACTCACGCAGTTTTCCATTCACTTCAGAATATTGACGGATCAACTCATTGCATTCCGTGGCTTTGGCCGCGATTTCAGGATGTTTCTCCGCCAACTTGGCATCCAATTCCTTCTGCTTCACGACGATCGCGTTGACCATGGCCTGCAATTCCTTGTCATCACTCAAAATGCGTTCCCTCGCATCACGCAGCGGTTTCTGACGAACAACGATTTGCCGGGTGATGTCCTTGCCCTTCTCCTGTAACGCTTTCTCTTCGGCCGCCATTGCCGCCAACACAGTGGTATCCGCAACCACCGGCGCCTTGACCACCCCATTGGTGTCAACCAACGCGGGGTTCACCATGACCGGTCCCGCTCCAACCAGAGACGCACCCTTGCCTGCCGCAAACGTCAGGGAAACACCCGCCAACAACACCACAACCGTCAATTCCATCACCCTCATATCAATACCTCTCCCATTTCGCGTCTTCCGCGGCTTTCGTTGTTCTATCCCTGCCATCACGGACCCACCTTCAATACCCGGATGAACTGCACCGAATTCGTCAATGTCATCAGGTTCGTCACCGATAACGCCCCGGCCACCTGCGAGGTCACCACCGGCCCCGCCTGCCAATTGTTCGTGGACATCAACCCGGTCGCCCCATGGGCATACTGAATCTGATATACTCCGCTCGAGGACACCGATTGCCAGCGCAGAACCTGCGGATTCACCGAAAACGCCGTTATCGTCACCCCTTCGCCCGGATCCTGCTGCAACCGGTATTCGCCAAGATTCGACAACCCATCCCCATCGAAGTCCAGCATCGCATCGTTGGGATTCGTAGGATCGAGACCATGCAGGATTTCCCACACATCATCCATCCCATCGCCGTCGCCATCGTATATCGCCGTCACCGCCAGCACCCGGTTATTGAACGTGTCCGCCACATAGACCACATTGGAGTTCAAGACCGGGTCCAAACTGTAAGGCACCACCATTTGGATTTCAAAACTGGACCCATGTATTCCCAAGTTCGCCACAAACTGCCCGCTGGAACGGTACAGCGCCATTCTAGCGTTAACCGTATCCGCCACGTAGACGAACCCGCCAGGCCCAAACGCCACATCCTTCGGCCCGTTAAGTTGCCCCGAAGCCGATCCTTGAGTCCCAGTCGCCCATAGCCACGTCCCCGCCGAATTCCACGACTGGATCCGGTTGTTTTCCGAATCAGCCACAACCACCTGGCCGTCCGTCCCCACCGCCACACCCCATGGCCGCACCACAGATCCAGCCGCCGCCCCCCCTGAGGCCAATAATGCCTGATAGACTCCCGTTGCCGAATAGATCCTGACACTGAATTCTTCGGTTACGTAAAACCTGCCGTCCGGAGCAATCGCAACATCCTTGGGGCTCGGCAGTGAGTTTGTCTCCCCAAACGAGAACAGATAGGTCATATTTGTCCCCGTCGTCGGATTGAAATCAAGCACCTGAACCCGATAGTTACCCTGATCCACAACCGCCAACCGGTTCGTTCCCGGCCGCGGATCCATCGCCATTCCATACGGCCTCAGGAATTGACCGTTACCTTCCCCAAGACTGCCGTATGACCCAATATAGGCGCCCGTGAACCGGTTCCAAACCTGAATCTTGTTGTGCCCCGTGTCCAAGACAAACAACAGATGGTTCTTGTAGAACACACGGGTAGGACTCGGTAATGCCTCGCTAAACTGACCTGAACTGTTGCCTCCACTGCCGAACTGCCGCTGAAGGATCCAGCCTCCCGGCAACCCCACAATGGGATCCCTAGGATCCAACCCGTTCGCAATCGCAACTCCGTCCGGGATCGTATCGCCATTGCTGTCGCGCGTCGGGTCAATCACAGTCCCAACCCCCCATCCGCCAAAATCATGGACCTCAGAGACCCGGTTGGACACCAGATACCGCGCAGAATCGCCATAGGCGATCGCCGACTTGAACGACGACCCGTCGTAGGCGCGTACATACACACGCGCCCCCACCGGCAATCCATGCAAGAAGGTCTTATTGAATTGCCCAATGTCATTGGGCACCCCACCTCCACCAAATTCACCCCAGGGCAGTCCCGTATCGGACGAATACAGCAAATGATCATCACCCGTAACTTGCCCTCCCGAGGCAGGCGGATCATTCGTGCCATTGGCACCCGCATAGATGAGTTGATACAAACATGAAGTAGGGCCGCCATCGCCTTTCAGGTACTGTCCGAGGTAGTTCGTTACCCCGACGCCATACACCATGCACCTCACCGTCAGAGTATTGGTCGCCACCGTCGCCGTCACGCCGCTCACGGCAAACGGCAGGAATTGCTTTGCCAGCAACGCGTCACCCATCATCGCCATGTGCGCCAGTTGAACAACCGGCTTCTCAAACTGCACCGCACTTCCCAGTTGCACACCAACCGGCCCCGTTCCGGAACTGAAAGCACCCGGCAACATCGTGCCATAGATCACCGGCACCCCGCTGGTAATCGTCACCCCCGATTCCGGCGACCCCACGTCTCCCGTCACTCCACCATAGGTGTTGGTCGTGGAGTTGTAGACCGTCACCGTCACCGGCACCAAGGTGGATGGCGAACCATTGGTCGGCGAATAATCCACGACCCATACCGCCGGACTGCGATCACAGGTCACCTTGACGTCATCAATATAGAGACCCGCCTGATTCGACGCCCGAGACGCCGTAAAACGAACTTGGATCGTCTTGTTCCCAAACCTGGCGTTGTCCAAAGGAACAACGATTCGCTCCCATATCTCGTTAAGATCATACAGGTAAGGCCCGAAGGGACCCATTGGTGTCATATCAATCCATCCCGTGCCCGGATTGACTTCCAATGTTCCATAGGAACCACTGCCGCTCCACATGCTGAACTCCAAAACCGGACTCGCATCCACTGAAATGGGGGCGGAAATCAACCGGGCTTTCGACATGTCATTTGAACAGGGGCCATCCAAGGTCGTACTCCAGCAATGCGTCGGACTATTCGCCGCCGCGGGTCCCGGCCCGTACGTGGGCACCCCCCACTTCCATCCGCGCGTATCAATGTACAGGAATACCTGCGTCGAGACCGTCCACCCCGCCACCCCAATTTCCATATCGTCAACAAAGGACGTCTTCTCTACGGGAACAACATAGATCGCCGGACCGAATGGAGCATTCGGGTTCCCGCTAAGATCCTGAACGGCGCCTCCCAACACGGACAACTCCACCTGTCCAAGCGAGGAAACGTTCCCCACCTCCACCACATAACGGAAACCGCCCCCGTTGATCCCGGCGACATAGACACCCGGAACGGTACTACCCGCCAGCGATATGCCGTTAGTGGTAAGTCCAACCACCGGTTCATTGAACCGCAGTTCAAACGAAACAGTACTCCCCAACGGCCCTATCGCCCGCGCCTGCCCCACTGGCGCGTTCGTATCCGTCGCCGGCGAATGCGTGAACCGCAACGCCACCTCGTTTATCAACCAGTTCGTATTGCACGAGAACTGGCGCCCCATCGCGCCATACCTGTTTTCAATACCCACCGTCGCTATCTCCCCAAACCCTACTATCGGCCGGTCTTCGGCCACATCCTGATAGTTGAACACAATGTCATTGTCCGCCAGCGATGCATTTTCCTCGATAATCGCCTGGAAACTGAACCGCGCATTCACGTCCGCAGTCGCCTGCGCGTTCTTCCATGTGATAACCGCGCGGCGGTTCGGCGCCACCCCGAGTACTGCCATACAAACATCGGCCAAGGTGACCCCTGCACTGATGGGACCCCACATCGGCGCTATGATGTCGTTCGGTGTGCGCCAGTCCGGAATCGCCAGATTCGCCGCTGACGACATGCTGGTCGGCGAGAACCCGAGCATACCACGCGACGATATGTAGATCGTCCTGCTCGTATTCCCATAGAGCGACACGTTAAACGGAATGGTCCGGGCGGAACTCACCCCTGATCCCACATTGATCCGGGTATGAAAAGTCGGATCAATCCAGGCATAGGGTTCCCCCCGGACGGTGTAGTTACTGACAATACACAAAACGGCCGGCTCGGTTGTCGTGAAAACTCCATAGTTATTCGAGAAAGTAATACTTCCCACATACGTCCCCGCCGGCAAGGCGTCCGCCACCACCTGATCCACCGACACTGTCACCGCCATGGAAATAACCCCTAGTGGCACCACAACACTGGCCGGATCAATCTTCACCCATGGCTGATCCGAAGTGATACCCCATGTCGTGGCATTGCTCGGACTTGCCCCCAAAAGAGTGTAGACCTTATTCGATGGCACATAGATCCCTGACCCTGGCTCACTACCCACGACAAAAGGTTCATCGGGAATAATCAGTGACCCGGTGCCAATTCCCACTGCCGCCCACGCCTGACCGACCGCAATCGCCGCGTTGGTTGTCCGTCCCGCCTCGTCAGAGTCCGTTGCACAGGCCACCCACGCCTCCCGGGCCGCCACATAGTCGGTGTCCAACGTCATGTAACCGGTCAATGTATCGTAGGCCAGTCGCTCCGCCGCCGGTATGCCAATGGGAGGTACAAAATACGCAATCGCATTGTCGTTCGACCCCACTCCGCCTTCACAGAGCAGATAGAACATGAAATTCTGAATTGAACAGTTGTAATGCACACCCCCATTGTCATCAGAACCATAGAACCAGTGGGACCCATGGTATCGGGTCGGTTGCGCCGAACTCACCGTATTGGTGTTGGCCGGATCACGCATATCACGTAACGCCGTACTCTCC
The DNA here is from genome assembly GCA_964535015.1 of uncultured Verrucomicrobiota bacterium. Taxonomy (GTDB): domain Bacteria; phylum Verrucomicrobiota; class Kiritimatiellia; order CAIKKV01; family CAITUY01; genus CAZDUS01. Next base: position 25,170 of record CAZHRU010000024.1, read on the forward strand.
AACCAACTATCCTCTCCCATCAACCAGTCGGACTGACCGGCAACCCGCCCCGGATAGGCGGCACGACCGTCCGGTTGCGAGGCATACTCATTCAAAAACCCGAAAATATCGGAGAATGACTCGCTCAATTGACCGGATTCATCCTGATAGATCAGATTGGCGCTGAATTCGGTAACTCCATGTTGAAACTCATGCGCCATGATATCCATCACGCCCAGTGGATCCGCGGAAACCCCGTCTCCGTCCCCAATATACAAGGCGGTCCCATCCCAAAATGCGTTCGAATAACTTGACCCTTGATGCACATAGGCCGGCGTCATCGTTCCTGCATCATCGAAACTGTTCCGGTTATGAACAGTCTTGTAGTAGTTTAACATGGTCTCCAAATTCTTTCCGGCCGACATCTCGGACCGGTCAGACGTCACCCAGTTCGGCGTCCCCGTCCGACTGGCATACCCGAATGCATCCACATCGCCAGAATGCCCACCACCACCGGCGTTCCGCACCGACCACAGATTGGTAAAACTGTGAAGGTAGTAGTAACCGCCCTGCTCCCAACCGGCGACACTGACCGACCCCCCTCCCTCACCCATAAGAATGTCACCGTTGATCGTCGCCGGGACACCACTGTAGATGTTGGGAGTGGGCGCCACCTTGGGAACGTCGTTGTAGTTCAACAGGATCGCACCCGTCAACGCATTGACCCAGTACCGCCAGCGACCAACAACCCCCGCTCCGCTGTGCTCTATCGTCAACTGCCAGGCCAGCGTGGGCGCCATCTTTCTCGCAAAAACAACCAGCGCCGGACCCGCTGTCACTTGTCCCGCCGGATTCCCCAATGCCTGCTGATCCGCACGCGCAACCGTCAGCGCCTGATCAGCCGTCAACGTCGGCACCGTTCCCAACTCACCAACAGGACAGCACCCCCCATTCACGGACCGCGCCGTACCCTGACCATCAAAATGAACAATCAACTGGGGACCAAAAACGGGCAGTCCTTGGTATTCCTGATTCAGCCGAACATGCCGGTACCCCGCTGTCGTACCCGCCGTCTGTCCGGGACGAAACTCCTGCGAAACATCCTGAATGCCGTACAAACCCTTCAACTTGTTCATCACGGCGATCGCCTTGACCCCCAAGGCCGCATTGTCAACAGGCCCAACCTGCTTGGCCGCCACTTTGGCGCCTTCCATCAGCAGGTCCTTGCCACACACCACCGAAGGACTGCCGGTGAACTCATTCCACTTGACAGATAAATCCGGCCGCTGCTCCGCCGCCGTCTGCCGATCCACAGGAACTGGAACTTTGACCTGAAGTGACGCCGACTGCATCACCTGCACATTCGTTCCCGCCACCTTCGGGATTTCCGGCCGGAACGCAAACGCCGTCTGGGCCAATAGCACGGCCAGCATCACCGTCGCCGCCCGACAGAAACCTCTATTGCCGATGCGCATACCTTGTTACCCTCATTTTAGTTCGGCCACCACCGCACATCCCCGTATCTATGGAGTGCCAGCCTTGGGTTTTTCCTCAGAAACAATTCCGCCATTCGGTTTTTTCTCAAGCACCTTGAGTTGGTTCAACTCAGCCCCCGTAACCCTGGCTTCATGGAGAAGTTTGTCTTTCTCCACCTTGATCGCCTTCAACTCCTCAACCGCCGTATCAACCCTGGCCTTCACACTGGCATAGGCGGGTTCCGCTTCCAACTTCTTAACCAACTGTTCCCGCAACCCCTTGAGTTCTTTCTCCACTTCCGCGATCCGCATCATGAGACGCTTGCCTTCCGCCCCCTCGGGAACGAAGTTGGTCGCAATGTTCAGCAACGTCTGATAGTCCTCAGCCAACGCCCTGCGCAAAGGCGCCTCTTTCGCCACCATCCCACGCAGGTCCCTTTGCAGCTCAGTCTGCCGTTGCTGAACACTCTCCAAACTGTTGGTAAAGGCCGCCTCATTGGTAACCACCGGCCGCATTGAAAAGCGATGCACCAACTGACCTTCGGCATTCGTGACCACCGAATGGGCTCCCGGCGCCTGCACCCCCGGCAACGGCAACCGTGTAACGTCATTTGTGAAAGACAAACGGTTTCCCCGCACTTGCACCCCTGACTTCACGGGTTGCACCGGGCCCACAGGCACCACATTCGTCATGGAATCACCAGCCATCACAATGCCGCCACCCATAAGGACGGCGATAACGAAACCGGAAAAAACATGAGACGTAAACACAATATCTCCATTCCCGTTTCTTCAACGGATTAGCTTTCCCAATCAACTCTATTGGAAACAACCCTCGCTTCTTTCAAATATGCGTCTCCCCAGACCATTTCGCAAGGACAAAGTTGAACAATACTTGGATTTGACACACCCCTAACAACTCCCCGCCACCCAGGTCACTCGACCTCATGGATACACATTCCCCACCACCACCCGACACGTACCCTTCCACAACGGACATTGCGTAGATATTCGCACAAACGGCAGATTCTTGATCCCGTCAGCCACGTAATAACCGCCGGGAATAAGGACCTGACGACTATCGGAATGACGATAAACCAGCACACCGCCCGATTTGACCGCCACCCAGGATTTCCCACGGTGCGAGATGGCTCGGAACTCCGTGCCCTTGACCTCCACCGACAACAACGCCGTATAGAGCACCATAGGCGCATCCTCAGGTTGCCGCACCACACTCACATCCACACACCCTGTCTTCAATTGCAGCAGTTTTCCCCCTTTTGAAGAATCGAACGTCAACTTGGTGCCGCCGTACAGGGTAATCTTCGTCCCATCGTCATACTTCACCGCCACTTGACCATTGCTGGAAACCGCCAGCGTACACCCAGCCTCAATCGGACTGTCTTCCCGCACCGTGCCCGCCTCACGGGAAGCAAGGCCATCAATGCTCACGGCCCCCCTTACCTGCGTAACCCGGGCCAGAGTTTCCGGCCGAGGCGCCAACGCCGGCGCCACCTCGTTCACCACCGGCTTCTCAACCCGACCCGGCGATCGCATGATCACCACCGTAATCGGTTTCGTATTCCCGATATACCAGACCAACCCGAAACCAAGCACCAGAACCGCGGCCGCCGCACAAAGCGCGGAACGGAAGAACCGGTTCCGCAACACAAGTTGCCTGAAACGGAAAATATCAGCGGACCACGTTACCCCCGCCGCCAATCTGGAATCCACCACCCCCTCAACAAGCAGATCCCGCCGGAACGTCGGATCCGACTGGACTAACCGGTCCACCTCGCGCACTTGCTCCGGGGACGCCGTCCCCTCCAAGTACGCCGTTATCAGGTTTTCTCTATCCATTTCCATGGCAACATCACACCGGTCGTAAAACCAGCCTCATCTTCCGTTCCACACATTCCCTTAACCCGCGCCTCGCACGCACCAACAACATCTCGATCGCCGATACGCTTCGCGAGAGCCGGTCCGAAATATCTCGTATTGAAATCTGATCGAAATACTTATGGAACAACACTTTGCGCCATAGTTCAGGCGCCTCGCTCAGACAGTCCTCCACCAACTCAGCCCGCTCATCCAAATCGGCGCCCATCTCAACCGCCGTGCTCTCCAACAACTCCACCGCCCTTTCCGATAGACATTCCCGCCTCCGGGCCTTCCACTGCCGCCACTTCAACACCTCAAACTGCGCAATTCCCATCGCCCATGCACGAAGAGGCCTACTCTCATCATAGACGTCTATCTTCTCCAGTAGCACTCGCCATATGTTCTGAAGAATGTCTTCAACATCCTGAGGACTCCCACAGGCAACCATAACGTAGGATCGGACAACCGTATCCTCCTCGACAAAACGTCTCAGCATGGTTTTGGTATCCACCGGAGTGTAGCCCTCCTCTTAATGTATGATCCTCGCAAAAAAGCAGAAACCAACGAACTTTCTTCCTAAATCTACACCCACTCTTGTCTTTCACCACCTCTTTCGCTATCGTTATCGCATGAACGCATCCAAAGTTGCAATCCTTCGCACCTCCCCCGCTACCGTACTCAGCGATTACCACCGGCTCATGAACCTGGCGGGTTACCAGCAAACCATCCGCAAAGACGCGGAAACCGCCCTGAAAATCAATATAAGTTGGCATTTCTTCTACCCGGCAAGTTCCACCACCCCCTGGCAACTCGATGGCGTCATCCGCTCCCTGAAACAGGACGGCTACGACCCTGCCAAAATCCACGCCTGCCATAACCGAACCGTCGTCATCGACGCCCACCTCGGAGAACACGAGAACAAGCAGATCAATGTGGTCGAAGCCCATAAACTAAAAAATGTCCACCTCTACGAAGGCAATGAACCCTGGATCAATGTCCGTGACGCCGTGGGTGATCTCTGCGATAAGTTCCTCTGCCTGAACAAGGTATACCCAAACGGGTTCATGATCCCCAAACGGTTCATCGGCGAGAATATCATCCACCTGCCCACCGTCAAAACCCACGTCTTTACCACCACCACCGGTGCCATGAAGAACGCCTTCGGCGGTCTCCTCAATGAGCATAGACATTGGACGCATCCCGTTATCCATGAAACACTTGTGGACCTACTGATGATCCAGAAGAAGATCCACTCCGGCGTCTTTGCCGTCATGGATGGAACCTTCGCCGGCGATGGCCCCGGCCCTCGTTGCATGATCCCCTACGTCAAGAACGTCATCCTCGCTTCATCCGATCAGGTCGCCATTGATGCCGTTGCCGCTAAACTTATGGGTTTCAACCCCTTACAAGACATAAAGTTTATCAGATTGGCCCATGAACTTGGCTTGGGTTGCGGCGACACTCGTGAAATTGAAATCGTCGGCGACATGGATGCCCTCAAAGAGAACTGGAACTTTGTCGGCCCCTTCAAGAAAATGACTTTTGCCAGCAAAATGCAGCATAAAATCTACTGGGGCCCCCTCCGTAAACCTATCGAGTGGTCACTCAAGACCGTCCTCGCCCCCTGGGCCTACATCGCCAGCGTCATCTATCATGACTCGTTCTGGTACCCAACCCACCAGAAACTTGTTCATGACATTCTTCATAGCCCCTGGGGACGTCTGTTCCACAATTGGAACCAGGTGACCATCCCCCCCGACAACCTGACTGCCCCCGGCTGGTCCGATGTCGGCAAGGACCCCCTGAAACTCAAACGCGACAGTTGGCGCTTGTTTAAGAAGTCCCTCTCCATTCTCGGAACCTGTATCAAGGAAGCCCCCGAATTCTCCGCCAAAAAGCGAAGGAAATCATAGGAATAGGTTCTTCGGTGGCAGCCAACGTCCCGGCGGATGCATCGTAGAATGCGTTCGCCGGGACGTCGAACGCCACCGCCCAACCACTGACCCGCTGAACCCTCCCCACTCCCCCCCATGCCCCATCAACCATCAACCATTAACCATTCCCCTCCCTTCCCCCGTCCCCTCCCCATGTCCCGCGCGGAAATGAACACCCGGGGCTGGACCCAGTGCGACATCATTCTCGTCACAGGCGATGCCTATGTGGATCACCCCTCCTTCGGCGCCGCCCTGATCGGACGCTGGCTCGAACATCTCGGTTACAAGGTCGGCATCATCGCCGCCCCTGACCAGTCCAAAGTCGAATCCTTCCAGGTTCTCGGCCCCCCACGCCTCTTCTGGGGCGTCACCGCAGGCAATCTCGACAGCCAATTGGCTCGCCTGACTGTCATGCGTAAACGCCGCCGCGATGACCCGTATCTGCCCGAGGGCCTGTCCGACCTCCGCCCCCCCAATGCCACCATCGTCTACGTCACCAAAGTCCGCCAGGCATTCGGAACCAAAAGCCAGAAGTCAGAAAAAATCATTTCTCCCGTGGGAGGGGCGCTACGCGCCGCGACTCCCCCATCTTCCCATTCCCCCTCCTGCATCAACCATCAACCATCAACCATTCCCCTCCCCACCTCCCCCCCTCCCGTCATCATCGGCGGCATCGAGGCATCCCTGCGCCGCTTCCCCTACTACGATTACTGGACCGACAGCGTCAAACGCTCCATCCTGTTCGATTCGAAAGCCGACCTCCTCGTCTACGGCATGGCCGAACAAGCCATCGCCGAAGTCGCCGCCCGCCTGAACCGTAACGAATCCCTTTCCGGTATCCCCGGCACAGCGGAAATACAGAAAAAGAAGTCAGAATCCAGAATCCAGAATCCAGAAGAAATCACCCTCCCCGTGGGAGGGGCGCTATGCGCCGCGCCCCCCCTGTCTTCCTGTCCCCCATCAACCATTTCCCATTCCCTCTCCTCCATTACCCATCAACCATCAACCATCAATCCTCACCCTGAACCCCGAACCCTGAACCCCACTCTGAATCCTCCCTCCCCCACCCTGCTCCCCTCCTTCGAGTCCCTTTCCACCCCCGCACCCGCCGACAAGGCCGCCTTCAATCAAATGACCCGCGAGGTCCTCCTCGATGCCGCCGACTCCACTCACCGCACCTTCATCCAGCCCCACGGTGACCGCTTCCTCGTCGTCCACCCCATCCCGCCCCCACTCCCCGCCGCCACCCTGGACACCCTCTACTCCCTCCCCTTCACCCGGCAACCGCATCCCGCCTACGGCAAGTCCCGCATCGCCGCCTACGAAATGATCAAGGACTCCATTACCACGCACCGCGGCTGTTACGGCGCCTGCGCCTTCTGCGCCGTCGCCTCGCATCAGGGCAAAACCATCGTCTCACGCAGTCGCGACAACATCCTCGCCGAAATCCGCACCCTCGCCGCTTCCCGCGACTTCCACGGCACCATCAGTGACCTCGGGGGACCCACCGCCAATATGTACGGAACCCACTGCCGGCGCGACGGCGCCAACTGCCGCCGCCCAAGTTGCCTGACTCCTGACCTCTGCCCCAACCTGGAAACCGCCCCCACCGCCCAACAGGACCTGTGGCGCGCCGCCCGCGCCATCCCCAACGTCAACCATGTCTTCGTCACCAGCGGCATCCGGTTCGACCTCGCCCTGGCCCAGGAACCCCTCGGCTATATCGGAGAACTGGCTGACCACCACGTCTGCGGCCGCCTGAAGATCGCCCCCGAACACATCGCCGCCAACGTCCTGCGCCTCATGCGCAAACCCGCCCCCGACGCCTACCGACGCTTTGTGAAACGCTTTCAGGAAGCCTCCCGCCAGGCCGGAAAACCCCAGCAAGTTGTCGAATACTTCGTGAGTGGCCACCCCGGCTGCACTCTGCAGGACATGATCGAGATGGCTCAATACCTGCGGAGGGAAAACATCCGCGCGGAACAAGTGCAGGATTTCTACCCCGCCCCGCTCACCGCCGCCGCCGCAATGTTCTACACGGGCCAGGATCCCCTGACCGGCGAACCGGTCCACGTGGCCCGCACGGACAACGAGAAGGCCATGCAGCGAGCCCTGCTCCTCTGCCACGA